>JAKAWM010000242.1 GCA_021827285.1 Actinomycetes bacterium
ATATGGCGCCCAGGTGGGCTTGGCACCAGGGGAAGGCGAGCGGTACCACATCGGACAGGCGCCGGCCCGTATTGACGCAGCGGGAGTGGAGCTCGACCAGCGTGTTGGCCGTCGGCACCCGCACGGACTGGCCCGTGTTAGCGCTGGTGACAGTGGCGCTGGTGTCGGTGGCGCTGGTGCTGAGCCCGAACTCGGGGCGGAGCATGTCCATAACTGCGGCCGCGTCAGACGGGTCAAGGACCGAAAAGCCTCGCTTCAAGCCCAGCGGCTCGGCGCACACGCTCACGACTTGGTAGGCCACGGCGTGGAAGGTGCCTCCCCTCAGTGAGCGGGCCAGGCCGTTGACCGTCGTGGCCTCCGGTGCCGCGCCGACCAAGGAGGCGGCTCGGGCGAGCATATCGTCGGCTGCCCGCCGCGTGAACGTAAGCAGCAGGATCCGTTCAGGGGGCACCCCGCTTTGCAACAGATAGGCCACCCTAGCGGTGAGCGTGCGCGTCTTGCCTGTGCCGGCACCGGCGAGGATGACAAGCGGCCCATCGCCGTGGGCGGCGGCTTCCCGTTGGGCATCGTCGAGATCAGCAGTCCAGGGTGCAAACATGTGTTCCCACCTTAGCTGGACTGATGACCCGCTGGCTCGATGGCCCCATGCCCGCGCCATACCCTCCAACTCACCGAGCGGGTTGTTTTGGAGCCGGCATTTCCAAACTGGTGGTCGTAAGTGCACTCCTGCAGCACTTAGGACCACCAGATCGGCTGCCTTGGCTCGGCAATCGGCAAGAGATATAATGAAAGGTTATGAAACAGCCCAAAAGCGTAGTACGGCGCAGAGTGCGAGAAGTGTTCGCGCGCCAAGAGGGCCTGGCCAGGCGGCGGGATCTGTTGAACGCAGGCGTGCTGCCGGGCGAGATCCGAGGTGCGGTCGAGCGAGGTGAATGGGTGGTTGTCACGCGGGGGATCTATGGGCTTGTCAGCTGGGCCGATTCGCCGAAGCGCAGGCTGCTGGCGGGGTGCCTGGTGACCGGGGGAGTGGCTTCCCACCGATCGGCAGCTTGGTTGTGGGGCTTTTCGGACAGGGTGCCGGAAGTGCCAACCCTGTCGGTCGACCACGGCCGCCGGAAGCAGGTTGGGCGTGCCGGGGAGGTCAAGGGGAGGTGCCGGGACGTGGAGGCGCTGGAGGGTTGGCGCCAAAAAGTAGTTATGCACAACAGCCGTGACCTGGGCCTGAGCAAGATGTCCAACTGGCAAGGCATCCTGACGACGAACCCATTGCGGACCCTGGTGGACTTGGCCAGCGTCGCCGAGAATAAGGAACTGGACGGCACCATCGATCGTGCGCTGGCTAGCGGACTGGTGACCGTCGAAGGCTTGGTGGCCGAGGCCGAGCGCCTGAAACGCCGTGGCCGTTCCGGGCCGCCTCAGCTGCTCAAGGCGCTGGCGCGGAGAGGCTTCGTGGGTCAGCCTGATCCGAGTGTGCTCGAAAGCCTGCTGCTCAGGACGCTCGCGGCCAACGGCATACAGGTTGTGGCCACGGAGGTTGTCACTGAAGACAAGCGTTACCGGCTCGACTGCAAAGTTGCGGGCAACATCTTTGTAGAGGTAGATGGCTACGCTTTTCATTCGTCTCCCGAGCAAAAGGAAAGAGACGAGGCGCGCCGCAACGCCCTCAGGTTGATGGGGTACTTCGTCCTCGTCTACGGCTGGCGAACCCTGATGCAGGATGGCCACCGGGTGGCTCGAGAGGTGGTCGCCGCGCGGTCGCTCGAGACAGCGTCGCAAAGTGCCCGAGAAGCCCCCAGAGCCCCAGAGCCCCAGAGCCGCCAGAGCCCCCAGAGCCCCCAGAGCCCTAGAGGCGGCAGTCCCTCAAGACGGCATTGAAAGGGGGTGGTGCCCGTGAGCACCACCCCCGTTTCGGAGTGTGTGTACCAGATGTTTGTTAGTGCTGGGGGGCGGGTTGGCCGTAGCCCCCCGCGGCGGGGCGCACCGCGGTCTCGGACCGCTCGCGCGGGGTGCCGCTCCAAAGTGGGGTACCGACCTTCAGCACCGGGTGCCCGGCCATACTGTTGACGACACCGGCCGCCGAGGCGTACCAGGCGCACGCCGCGGTCAAAACCCCGACATAACCGCTCACATGGAGCAGGTCGGTGCCGACTCTGATATGCCCAGCACCCAACAAGAACTGGGCTATGAAGAAGATGATCTCGGTCGCCTCCAGGGTTAGGAACACGGCGAAAATGGCCTTGTTGACCCGCGTGCTCCAGAACCACATGTAGGTGTTGAAGATGGCGAAGCTGAGGACGAACCAGCCCAGCGCGTTGTTGACGTTCAGCGTCGATGGTAAGGCCTTCAGAAGGTCCATGATGACGAACGTGGCCAGAGAGAGCCAGAACGCACCGTAAGAGGTGAACGCCGTCGAACCGAATGTGTTGCGGTTGCGGAACTCGTGCATCCCGGCCATGAACTGGGCCAGCCCGCCATAGAACAGCGCGAGGCCGACCCAGACAAGGTCGGGTGCCCAGTTGGCATTGTGCACGGAGAGTACGAAGGTAGTCAGGGCGAAGCCGGCCAGCCCGAGGGGGGCGGGGTCGGCTATGGCTGGTACCGAGCTTGGAGTGACTGGCTCGGTTTGGGACATGAGAACCCTCCTTCCAATGGAAGCTACTCGGCGCGGCCGAAAGCCTTTATCTCTTCCAGCTCTTTTTCGGTGAGCGGACGCGGGGCCTCGCCGCGGGCATTTTTCTCTGCGTAAACCTGGTGCCGGATCGCCTCCACGACCTCGGGGTTGGCCAGGGTGGTTATGTCACCTACATCAGCAAAGTTGGATATGCCGGCAATGACACGGCGCATGATCTTGCCGGAACGGGTCTTGGGCATGTCCGGCACTATCCAGACGTTCTTGGGGCGGGCCACCTTGCCGATCTCGCGCTCGATGGCCGCCTTGGCCTTGTTCTCTATGTCCGGGCTAGGAGAAAGCCCGGGCTTGAGTGATATGTACATTTCCACCACGCGGCCCCGCGTCTCGTCGATCACGGGCACGGCAGCCGCTTCGGCGATCTCGGGGACGGTGAGCACGGCCGACTCCAGTTCTTTGGTGCCCAAGCGGTGCCCGGCCACGTTGATGACGTCGTCGATGCGTCCGAGGATGCGGTAGTAGCCGTCCATGGCCTGCATGGCCCCGTCTCCGCAAAGGAACGGCCAGTCGTGCCAGTCCGTGCTTTGCTTGTCGTGGCAGTACTTGGAATAGTAAGTCTGGACGAAGCGCTCGGGTTGGCCCCAGATGGTCAGCATCCTCCCCGGCCAGGGGTTGCGGATGCATATGTTGCCCGCTCGGCCCGTGCCGGCCTCGACCACCTTGCCCTCCTCGTCGTACAGGACGGGGTAGATACCGAGCGCACCCGGCCCGCAACTGCCTGGTTTCATGCCCTCGAGGGCGGGCAGGGTAGCTCCCATGAACCCTCCCGTCTCGGTCATCCACCAGGTGTCGACGACGACCGCCTCGCGCTTGCCAACCACGTCGTAGTACCACCGCCAAACTTCGGGTTCGATGGGCTCGCCCACCGTGACCATGAGCTTGAAGTGGTAATCGTACTTGGCAGGCTCATCGGGGCCGAGTTTTCGCAGCATGCGGATCGTGGTCGGGGCGGTGTGAAAAATCCCGACCCCTAGCTGTTCGGCTATCCTCCAGGGCCGCCCGGCGTCCGGGTAGGCGGGAGCGCCCTCGTACATAACGCTCGTCGTCCCCAGGGCCAATGGCCCGTAAACGATGTAGGAGTGCCCGGTAATCCAGCCTATGTCAGCAAAGCACCAGTAGGTGTCTTCTGGGTGGATGTCCAAGTAGAACTTGGACGTGCCAGCTACGTAGGATAGGTAACCGCCGGTCGAGTGCTGAGCGCCCTTGGGTTTGCCGGTAGTTCCGCTCGTGTACATGAGGAAAAGGGGCGCTTCCGCCGGCATCGAGACGGGCTCGACGACTTTACGGCGATAATCAGCTATAACTTCGTCCACAAAGAAGTCGCGGCCGTCGACCATGGGTGTCTGGGACAGGTACTGGCCGGAGCGGCGCCGGAAAACGAGCACCTTTTCGACCTCCATGCCGTGTTCCTTGGCCGCGGCCACGGCTTCGTCCGCCTTGGCCTTGTGGTCGAGGATCTTGCCGTCACGGTAATAGCTGTCCATCGTGACCAGTACCTTGCTGCCCGAGTCAGCCATGCGCCCACCGCAGGCGGTGCCGGAAAAGCCGGCGAAGACCTCCGAGTGGATGGCGCCGATCCGGGCGCAAGCGAGCATCGCGACCGGCAGGTCAGGCACCATCGGCATATGGAGGGTTACCCTGTCACCAGGTTTGACCCCGGCGAAGCCCTGCAGCAGGGCGGCAAACTCGTTGACGCGACGGTACAGTTCTTGGTAGGTGACATTCTGGACGAGATCGGCCTCGGGTTCGGGGACCCAAATGAATGCGGCTTGGTTAGCCCGTTTGGCCAAGTGGCGGTCGACGCAGTTGTAACAAGCGTTGAGCCGCCCGCCCGCGAACCATTTCCAGAACGGTGGATGTGACGTGTCCAGTGTCGTGTGCCAGTAAGTGTCCCAATCGAGCAGGTCGGCGTAATCGCGGTAGCACTCAGGGAAGCGCTCTTCGCTGAAGCGTTCGCGGATTGCCGGGTCCGGCGCGTTGGCCTGGCCGATGAAACGCGGCGAGGGGTAGATGTAATCCTCCTCCCGCCAATGGACCGCTATCTGAGCCTCGGTTACCGAGGCCCCAGCCTCCTCAGAAATTGCCATGGACCACCTCCCTTGGG
>JAKAWM010000243.1 GCA_021827285.1 Actinomycetes bacterium
ACGAACTGGACGTCGGGGAACGGCCCGGCGAGCGCCTTTAGGAACCCGACGCCCCCCGAGGCCTCGGCCGGGAAGAACTTGAGCAGCCTGGCCCCGGCCTTGAGGGAGCAGGCCGAGTGCTCTTATACGCATAATACCTTGGTCAACGGCGGGGCTTCCCACAGCTGACAGCTTCAGTTCACTGCTCACGTCCGTTCGTCTCCAATGTTCATGCCGCCATGTTCATGCCGATATGGTGCTGCCGAACTTGGGCTAAGTGCGCTCACCTACATTGGCCGAAAGGTTGGATTAGGTTATTGAACGTCGGCCCGGCAGTTTTGCCACGGGCGAGGCTCACGAGGTAGTCCGACGCCCCAAGTTGTGCTGAGGGTGTAGCCAAAATCGTCAGTTGCGTGGTCCTCCTTCGCTACCTACTAGTAGCCTCACGACGAGCTCGGTGTCAGTCAGATCGGCTAACACTGCATCCGCCCCTAGGGTGGACAGCTGGTCCACCGGGAAGGCTCCGGTCGCCACGAGCAGACAGCGGGCCCCACTGGCTCGTGCGCACGCCAGGTCGTTGGGGGAGTCACCAACCACGGTGACCTCAGAGGGCTCGAAGCTGCACCCACGGAGCTCGGCCTGCCGACGCAGCGCGATGGGGAGAAGCTTTAGGCGGTCAGGGTGGTCGTTCCCGTAGGCACCGGTTTCCAAGTCCAAGTAACGGGCCAGATTAAATACCGACAGCTTAAGGGCTGCATTAGCACGCACATTGCCCGTCAGTACCGATTGGGCGATGCCGTCAATACCCGTCAGTCGAGCAAGCAGCTTTTGGCCGCCCGAGCACGCCCTCCCGTGTTTTGCCAGCTGCCCCCGGGCTCTTGAGAGCTCGACTTGTAGCTGTTGCACCACTCTAGGGAGGACGTCAGTACTGTTGACGCCCATAGAGTGGAGGTATTCGCAAACAATTTGAGGATCGGTTTTCCCGCTCATGCTGACCCGGCTCTCCGGAAGCTGGCCAACGACGCTATAGAGCGCTCGATCAAAAATGACCTCCCCGGTCTCACCAGCACATACCAGCGTCCCGTCAATATCCCACAGCAGTAGGCGCTTCATGGCGAGGACGCCTTCCAAGGACTTGCTGATAGCGCTTCGGTGGGTAAGCTGACAATTCTCGCCAGGTAGGCTTCGTAAAACGTGCTTCCTGGGGACGCCTTCCCCGGAGCTTGGGTTCTCAGGCGATGGTCAGAGACGGACGGTCACCTCCTTGACCTGAGAGTAGGCATCTAGCGCGTGCAGTGAGTAGTCCTTGCCTATGCCGCTTTGCTTGAAGCCCCCAAATGGCATCTCCATCACATGGGCGTAATATTCGTTGACCCAGACCATGCCAGCCTGGACGTCGCCAGCCACCCGATGAGCTGTGGACAAGTCGTTCGTCCAAATGGCCGCGGCCAATCCGTAGGGCACCTGGTTGGCCAGTCGAACGGCGTCCTCTACGTCTCGAAAAGGTACGATCACCCCTACCGGGCCGAAGACCTCCTCCGTGAAGATCTTCATTTCGGGCCTGACGTTGGTGAACAGGGTCGGAGCATAGAAAGTGCTTCTCTCAGGGAAGCCCTCGACCAACTCCCTCCCTCCGGTGACGAGGGACCCGCCGTCGGCAAGTGCACCGCTGGTATAGCTATGGACACGCGAACGCTGCCGCTGGCTGATCAGGGGGCCCATCGTTACCCCCTCACCTCGAAGAGGGTCACCGACCTTCTGCTCTTCAGCGGCCGCCTTCAACCTGCTGGTCACTTCGTCAACGACATCTCTGTGCACGAGCACCCGGCTGCCGGCACAGCAGTCCTGGCCAGCGTTCTTGAACAGCCCCATGGCTACGTAACGGGTCACTTCATCCAGGTTCGCGTCAGGAAAGACTAAGTGGGGCGACTTACCACCCAGTTCTAGTTCCACCTTGGCGATGCGTTGGGCAGCCGCGTGCATGACCTTGCGACCGACATCGGTTGAACCGGTGAAAGCGATCATGGCCACATCGCGATGGTCAATGAGAGCTTGGCCCGCCTCCTCACCCAGGCCCGGTACGACGTTCAGGGTCCCAGGCGGTAGGCCAGCGTCGAGAGCAACCTGCCCGAGCAGCAGCGCCGTCAAGGGTGCTTCTTCGGCCGGCTTTAGGACGACGGTGTTGCCCATCGTCAGTGCGGGCGCCACCTTGAGGACAGCCAGCGGGAGCGGGTAGTTCCACGGTACGATTGCCGCGACCACTCCGAGCGGTTCGTTCAGGGTATAAGCAAGTTTGCCCAGCCCGGCCTGATAAGTCTCGCCGAGCACCTTGTTCGCCGCGCCCGCGTAGTACTCGATCAGAGAGGCGGAGAGCTCGACTTCTGCTCGCGCATCGGCTAACAATTTGCCAACATCCGCCGCCTCAAGGCGAGCGAACTCCTCGGAGTGCTCGCGGACAAGTTGGGCGAGCCTGTAAAGGGCGCGGCCGCGTTCCGTGGGGTTGATGCGCGCCCACGGAGCAGTTTGGAACGCCCGTACCGCAGCGTTGACGGCGAGGTCCACATCCTCCGGCCCACCGGCGGCCACCGCCGCCAGCCGTTCGCCGGTAGCGGGCTCTATATCGTCGAAGGCGCGCCCCGTGCGAGGCTCGCTCCATTCGCCATTGATAAGGACACCCGTGTAGCGGGGTGGCGTAATGGTGGGGGCGGTCGTTGTCATCTTCCCATCTCCCTTTGCTATTAGGGGCCTAAGCCCTGCCGGTCGGCTACTTGAGCTGGCCGGAGCTCTTCTTGTTCAGGTGTTGTAACGCTCGTACGAAGAAGTAATCCCCGTAGATGGTGGATTCATCGATCCCGATGCCATGAGGCAAGTCGACGGTGGCATGGAGCAGGACCGCCTCATGACCCCTGGGCGCCTGAGCGCCTTCGGCTAGGGCCCTCAGGCATTTGACGCCCGCCTCCCACAGGCTCGGCTCATTTTCTCCCAGAAGGAGCAGCCCGTACGACGCGATAGCCGCCGCCGCTGAGTCCTTCGGCTCGCCGGGGCCTGTAGCATCGAAATCCCAAAAAGGAAGCTGGTCGCTGGGAAGGTGATCGAGGTAGTAAGACGCCGCTCGATGGGCTGCCTCGAGGTAGGGCTCTCCGGCACCGAGACGTGCCAGCTGCGCACAGCCGGTGATAGCCCAGGCTTGGCCGCGCGACCAACAGCTAGTGGGGCTCTTGCCCTGGTAGGTACCGGGCCCAATGGGGGTCCCCGTAGTAGGGTCGAAGCGGTAGACATGGACGGTGGACCCGCCCTGGCGGAAGTGATGGGAGAGCGAGGTCGCTCCGTGCGCGAGCGCAACGTCCCGAAAGCGGCCCTCCCCGCTTTCTGCCGCGGCCCACAAGAGAAGCGGCAGGCTCATCAGGGTGTCGACGAGCACCGCCCCGCTCCAGTCATCACCCCCGAAGGCGCCCCAGCCCGGTATAAAGCGGCCTTCTTCATTGAACTGGGCGGCCAAGCTCGAGGCTGCTCGCAGGGCGGCCCCACGGTAGCGGGGATCGCCCGTGACCCGGAAACCCTTTACGGCGCTCGGGCAGAACATCATCCCGAGGTCGTGGTTACGCGCCTCTGAGGCGCGCCCCACGAATGGCTCGAGCGCTCGTTGGGCAACGGACCGGAACCGTTCGTCTCGGCGTTCCTCGTACCCGGCCCAGCAAAGCCCGATCCAGAACCCGCCCGTCCAGGAGCCGTCCCGAGATGTGACCCAACGACTGTTCCGGGTTACGTGGGGGTAGCCGACAGTACCGAGGCGACTGGCCACGCAGTCAAGGGCGCGTGCCAGGGCGGCCTCGGCCCACGGCTCGCTCACCAAGCCTCCTGGAGGAGCGTGAGCACTTCGTTGCCCGTGGGTTGCGTGGGGTTGGTGCTCATGTCCGAGTGCGTCTGGGCCTCCTCTGCTATGCGCTTCAGCTCCTCGGCCGGCACCGGGAAGTCCCGTAGGCGCCAGGAGACCCCGGCCGAGGCGAGCAGTTCTCCCACCCTTTCGATGACCGCCTCAGTCACTCGAGCGGGGGAGCTCGAGGCCGCCTTTTCAATGCCGAGCGCAGCAGCGATCGGCCCGAACCTCTCCGGGACGGCGGCCGCGTTCATACGCAGGACGGGCCTTAGCATGACGGCGCAGGCGACCCCGTGGGGGATGGGAAAGGCGCCTCCGAGAGTGTTCGCTACGGCGTGCGCCGCCCCGACACCGGAGTGGGCGAGGGCGGCACCGACCATAGCCGCCGCCTGCTGCATGGCTCCCATAGCCTCGGTGTCCTTGCTGTTGGCCACGGCCCGAGGCATGGCCCAGTTGATCATCTGGACTGCCTGCAAGTGGAATGCGTCTGTGAAGGCGTTTGCACCTGTCGAGAGCACTCCCTCTATGGCCTGCGTGAGCGCATCGGATCCCGTGGCCGCGGTGACCGTCGAGGGCAGTGAGTCGAGCAGAGTTGGGTCGAGCAGAGCGGCACGGGGGGCGAGGTGGTCCGAGATGATGACAAGCTTCACGTGGCGCGCCGGGTCCTTGAACACGGCCCCGCGGGTCATCTCCGAACCACTGCCAACCGTTGTGGGCACGGCGATGAGCGGCAACCCGGGCCGAGACAGGCCGTCCCAGTTGGCTGCGTAGTCAAGTAGTTGCCCATTGTTCGTGGCTAGGGCGCACACGAGCTTCGCCGTGTCAATCGAACTACCCCCGCCGACCGCGACGACGGCGTCGCCGTCGCGTTCACGGACTGCCTGTAGTGCGTCCGACACTAGGTCAGTACTTGGCTCGGCGTCGAC
>JAKAWM010000244.1 GCA_021827285.1 Actinomycetes bacterium
ATCGAAGCGGTAGCGGTTGCCGGGGCCGAGCTTGATCACAGCATCCTCCGGGCAGGCGCCATAACAGCCATCACATTCAAAACAGTTGCCGCAGGACAGGCAGCGGCCCGCCTCGTAGGCTGCCTCTTCAGCTGACAGGCCCCCGGTGATCTCGGTAAAGTCCTCGACACGCTCGGGCACCGGCCGCTCGGGCTGGGGCCGCCTGGAGAAATCCCCGAAGTACCACAAGTGCAGACCGGCGAAGCCCGCTTCAGCGTGCTTGGGCTGAGCATTGGCAGGTTGTCCTTGTAGCCACAGATCCACGTTGCGGGCGGCCTTCTTGCCGTGGCCAACCCCGACCGTCACGGTGCGCTCGGCGGGCACCATGTCCCCACCGGCAAAAACCCCAGGGCAACCGGTCATCATCGTAGAAGACACGGCCACGGTGCCGTCCTGCTGGAACTCGACCCCGGGGACGCGACGCAGGAAGGACGTGTCGGTGTCCTGGCCAAGGGCCAGGATCACCGTATCGGCAGCGAGGGTTTCGAAACGCCCGGTGGGACGCGGGAACCCGGCCTCATCCAACTCCATCACCTCTACGGTCAACTCAGGGCCCTCGAAATCTTTGATGGTCCGGAGCCAGTTGATGCGCACGCCTTCTCTTTCAGCATCAGCAGCCTCCTCTTCGTGTGCCGGCATCCGCTCCCGGGTCCGGCGATAGACGATCATGGCTTCCGTCGCTCCCAGCCGCCGGGCCGTACGGGCCGCGTCCATGGCGGTATTGCCCCCGCCGTAAACGGCCACGCGCCGGCCTATCATCGGTCGCTCGCCACTTGCCACACCCCGGAGGAAACTAAGCGCGTCGATGATCTTGCCAGTGTCACCTGCAGGAATATCCACCCGCTTGGACAGGTGCGCCCCTACGGCCACGAACACTGCATCGAAATTGCCCTCACGCCGTTCGGCTTCTAGGTCTTCTACCTTGTGGGAGCTGCTTATACGCACCCCGAGAGCTTCAATACGGGCAACTTCGCCCGCGAGCACGTCCCGGGGCAGGCGATAGGCGGGGATCCCGTAACGCATCATCCCGCCGGGCTCGGCACCAGCATCACGGATTTCGACGTCGTGACCGCGCCGGGCCAGGTGGTAAGCAGCGGACAAGCCGCTCGGGCCGCAGCCCACCACGAGGGCCCGCTTGCCACTACGGGCTGGGGGTCGGGGTAACTGCCAGCCACGCTCCAAGGCCATGTCGCCCAGTAAACGCTCCACGGCGTGGATGGACACCGCCTCATCTAGTTCGGCCCGGTTGCAGGCTCCTTCGCAGGGGTGGTAGCAGACTCGCCCGTGCACCGCCGGTAGAGGGTTGTCCTCGACCAGGGCTCTCCAGGCTGGCTCGTAGCGGCCTGCCTGGGTGTGGGCCAGCCACGTCTGGATGTTCTCCCCCGCCGGGCAGGCGGCATTACAGGGCGGCAGCAGGTCCACGTAGACGGGCCGGCGGCTCCGCACGGGGCCGGCTTGGGCCTGCCCGCGCAGTAAATCTGGTAGTGCAGTGATGTCTCGCGTTAGCGCCATGTCGAGCCATCTTCGCGCTGGAAAGAGAAACTGCACTAGGGCCTCTCGACCATTCCCCAAGGGGTCAGGACGGGCCGGTCCCGGAGGGCACGGTCTTAGAGGCCTGATCGGGGCTCGAGCGCATGAGCGCGCTACCGCCGAGCGTCTTAGCTGAGGCCGGGTACACTAGGGGTTGATTGTGAGCACCGGGGTCGAGGTGGTCAGCCCTGACGGGGTGGTCGGGCGCCAGGGCGAACTGGCCCAGCTCTGCGCCTTCGTGGATTCGGTGCATGAAGGCTTTGCGGTGTTGGTCCTGCGTGGGGCGCCGGGTATCGGAAAAACGACTCTTTGGCGACGGTGCACTGCGATGGCGAGGGACCGCGGGCTGACTGTTCTGGCCGCCCGGCCCAACGCGGCGGAGCTGGCGCTGTCATTCAGCGGTCTCTTGGACCTCCTGGCTGGCACCGCCGACCACGTGCTGGCCACGCTACCGGTCGTGCAACGCCGCGCAGTGGAGGTGGCGCTACTGCGCCTGGAGGCCCCTGAGGTTGGTACCGACCGGCGGGCGCTGTCCATTGGAGTGTTGTCCGTCCTCCGTGAGCTTGCTCGGGCTGGCCCCTTGCTGTTGGCCATCGACGACCTGCAGTGGCTCGACCAGGCGACGGCCAGCGTGCTCGGCTTCGCCTTGCGGCGGCTCGAAGACCAAAGGATAGGCCTGCTCGCTTGTGACCGCTCAGGGCACCCTTGGTCGGCCCCGGCTGTTGACGAACGTATGAGGCCCACGATGACGGTCTTGCAGGCGGTTAGTCCCCAGGCCTGCACTGAGCTCACCGTGGCGCCCCTGAGCCCTGAAGATACCGAGGCTCTCTTGCGGCAAAAGTTCCCCGAGGGGCTCCCACCTCGGGGGGTAGCCCTGGCCGCGGAGACGAGCGCGGGCAACCCGTTTTACGCCATCGAGATCGCCCGTGAAATGGTCCGCCTGGGCGATCCGACCCCGGAGCGAAGTTTTTCACTGCCTGGGCACCTGCGCGAGCTGCTTACCTCTGAACTGGCAAGACTTCCCGCGCGTACCAGGGCAGCCCTACTGGCGGCGTCATGCCTGGCCGAACCGACTTCTGCCCTGGTAGAGCGCGCCCCGCTCGCACGAGCGGAGGAAGCTGGCTTTGTAAAGGTGGAAAGCGACGGTCGCATCCGCTTCACCCATCCGCTAATGCGCGCCGCCGTTTACGAATCCGCCCGCAACGACCGGCGCCGCGCCGCCCATCGGGCACTGGCGTCTCGCATTGCCGACCTAGAGGAGCGCGCCCGGCACTTGGCCCTCGGCGCCGAAGGTCCCGACGATGAGGTGGCCGGCGAACTGGAAGAAGCGGCAAAAGCGGCATACGCGCGAGGCTCCCCTGCTGCAGCTGCCGAGCTCACGGAGCTGGCCCTGCAAATGGCCCGACCCGAACTGGATGCTGATAGGGCCGACACATTGATCAGAGGCGCGAACTTTCATTTCCAGGCGGGTGATTTCCGCCGGGCACAAGACATGGTCGAAGAAGCCCTTTCCATCGTCCCGGGGGGCATTGGACGGGCCCGGGCACTCCGGCTCCTGGCTCAGCTTCACAGTAGGCGAGGCGGTTTCGGGCCCGCAGTCGAACTGGGATCGGAGGCTGTGGAGGCGGCGAGCAGCGAGCCCGTTCTCCAAGCCGAGCTAGAACTGGACCTTGTTTTCTACCTGACCATGCAGAGCAGAGTTTCAGAGGCGCATGTGCACGCCCGCGCGGCCGTGCTCCTGGCTGAAACAGCCGGGCTCGACGCCATCGTCGCCGAGGGCTTGGCGGTAATGCAAATGCAATCCTTCCTCTCGGGTCGGGGCCTGTCCGAGGCGGCCTTATCACGCAGCCTCGCCATGGAGGACCGTTCGCGCGATGTCCCCGCCGTACTAAGACCACGATTAATAGCTGGCCTGCTGCGGCTGTGGTCGGACCGGCCGAGCGAGGCACGCGAGATCCTCGAGCAACTGTACGACGAGACCATGGAGACCGGGCGCGAGCACGACCTCCCAGGCATGGCGAGCTACCTCGCGTGGGCCTGCCTGTGGAGCGGCGACGTGCGGCGGGCCACGGAGTTGGTGAACGAGGCGCGGCGGGTTGCCGAACGGCTGGACGACTGGTTCCTCAGTGGGACAGCCCTTTTTGTCGGCGCGCTGGCACTGGCGTGTACGGGTGAGGCAGAAAGGGCGCGGGCGGACTCCCAGCAGGCTCTCAGCGTGTTCGCTCGGTTGCAGTTTGCAGCCGGTATGACGTGGGCATCCTGGGCGCTAGGGCTGGCGGAGCTGTCCCTCGGTAACCCTGGACAGGTAGAAGCGGCCCTCGCGCCAGTTAGCAGCCTGCTCGGCGACCTAACGTCGGTGGACCCGGCCGTCGCCGTCTTCATTCCCGACGAGGTCGAAGCGCTCATAGAATTGGGCCGGCTCGACAAGGCCCAGGACCTCACTGACCGGTTCCAGCGCCAAGCCCAGGCTACGGAGCGGGCCTGGGCGCTAGCACTTGCGGCGCGGTGCCAGGCACTCCTTCTAGCCGAACGCGGCGACAGCGAGGGCGCGGTTGGCACGCTCGAATGCGCCTTGGAGTTTCACGCCCGGACGGAACTGCCCATAGAGCGGGCGCGCACCCTGCTTGCGCTCGGGCGACTGCAGCGCCGGAGCAAGCAGAAGCGTTTGGCCCGCGACACCCTCCAGGCCGCCGTAGATGTCTTCAGTGAGGCCGGCGCCACGTCCTGGGCGGCGAAGGCCCGTAGCGAACTGGCCAGGGTTGGCGGTCCCCAGAGCTCTGGCGCTCTGACGGCGACCGAGGAAAGCATCGCCCGCCTGGCGGTGGAGGGCTTGACCAACAAGGCCATTGCCCAGCGCTGCTTTGTGACGGTGAAGACGGTCGAGGCCAACCTCACCCGTACCTACCGAAAGCTCGGCGTGGCATCGCGCGCCCAGCTGGCTCGGGTGCTCGACAAGGCGTCCACCTGACGCTCGGCTCGGCCAAGGACCTCCTCCCGCACCCTGGGAGGCACCTGGCAGGAGGCACCTGGCCGGAGGCACCTGGCCGGAGGCACCTGGCCGGAGGCACCTGGCCGGAGGCACCTGGCCGGACATGCGGCGAGGGTTTTCCCCACTTCCCCCCCAGTTGGGCAGTCCTTATCATCAGCTTCAAGTTTACCCAACTTATGATAAAGGACCCTCATGTCGGAGTGGAAAA
>JAKAWM010000245.1 GCA_021827285.1 Actinomycetes bacterium
CATGAGGCAGCATCGACCTCTGTGACGACCAGGCCGCCTGCCGCCCCGGCGTCAAGGCCAGGACCGAGCCAGTCTTCCGGTACCTCATCCTCCAGGCCAACGACCAGTTCGCGGCGGTCGCCTACTACCCAAGTAGTCTCGTCGGGCCCGCCTGTGCTGGTTTCTGTTGCCCCTCCAACAGCCAAGGCCGGCCAGGTTGTCACCATTAGGGGCCACGGCTTTTTCAGTGCCAATGGCCGGATCACGGTTACTTTCGGCCAGCTGACCGCGCCAGTGGCCTGCCCCTCCCGCACTACCTGCCGAGCAACCGTACCTGCCCATCCTGGCGCAGCCCGCTCAAGTGTGGTGTACATAAGGCTGACGACCCAGTCGGGCACGTCGAACTCCCTGCCGTTCAATTACCGCTGACAGCCGCTGGTCGCCCTGAGCGGTGGCTGGCTACCGGCGCAAACGTTCGAGGAGCCGGCTGGCCAGCACGGGCTCCTCCTCGGGCGGGAGACGAGGTGGCGCCGGAGGGCGTACCCCTTTGCTTACCGGGGCTCCACTGACAGGGCCAAAGGACAGGCTCTGGCGGCCGAGGTTCAAGCGCCGCAAAGCCACGTCCGGTGGGAACAGGACAATGGCCAGCACGAGCAGCCAGTCGAAGACGGGCTGGGTAACCATCACCGGCGGCAGCGGCTGGCGAACGGCGGACTGGGGCGAGGCAAGCACCGCCCCCCCGCCCGCCCGGGCCAGCTGCTGTAGGAAGCTCATGTCGGTGCCCATGAACCGCAGTTCGGGTGAATAGGCCACCACCGTCCCGACCGTGGTGGCTTGCAAGACCCGCGGGCCTAGCTCGACTTCCACCCTCATCAGATAAGGGCCCACCTGGGATGCCGGTACGTCCCCCTCGAAAAGCCCAGGGGCCGTCTCGACCAGGGGCACATCGGAGCCGTGGCCATCGGGGGCGTTCACGTGGGCGACGGCGGTGGCCCTGGGGGGCACGGGACCAGCCTGGGCCACGATGTGGACTTGGTCGCCTTCCAGCTGGGCCACCACCGAAAAGGAGGGATCGGCAGCCAAGGGCAAGGTGGAGGCGACGATGCCGGCGAAAAGCTTCCCGGCCAGAGGGGAGCGCAGCAGCTCCGCGCTCCAACGCCCCTGCGTATCGCTTGTCCAGGCGACCGCCTGGCCCAGGCCGTACTGCCATTGAGCCAAGATCGGGTCGCTGTTGGGGCCGGAGAGCACGACTTCGGCTGCTGGCTTGGCCGTGGTCGCCACATAGCCGTCCAGAGGGGGCAGGTCAGCGATGTCGATGCCGGCCAGGGCGGGCGACGGAGCGCCAAAGGCCATCCGGAAGCGCTGATCGACGATCCAGGGCTGCAGCTCTGTACGTTGCTCGTCCAGAAATATGGAAGGGATCTGGTCGAGGGACCCGGACTCGAAGAACCGGCCCCCGCCTTCTTGTGCCATGAGGTCCATAAGCGCCATGTCGTCGGGCGAGCCGTTCATGGCCAAACCCAACGTGGAGGTGGTTATCCCTTGGCGCACCAGGCCGGCCATGAAGCCGGCACTGGGCATGGCGGCGTCGCCGTCGCCCATCATCACGATGTGTTTGGTCGCCTCTGGATGACCAGCCAGGGCGCGGGCCGCGTCTTGCAGGAAGGGGGTGTAGCTGGGAGGGTCGCCAAAGTAGGGGATGTCGGCTATCTGCTTTTGCACCTTGGCCCTGTTGCCCACCCGCTGGAGCGGGACGACCAGGCCGGTCTGCCCGTCTGTCACCCCGACCAGGTCGTCGGGCGCCAGGTTGGCCACCAGCTGCTTTACTGCGGCCCGCATGACAGCGTCCCCGCCCGCGCTCTCCACCGTTTCCAGCACCAGCATCACCGCGACGGGCGCGTTTTCCTCGGGGTTGGTGACCTTCATGTTGACGGGCAACGCTTGTTCCAGGGGCGTGCCCGTCCAGCCCCCAGGCCCAAAGCTACGGGCCCCTCCAAAGGCGGAAAGCCCCACGCCCAGGTCCCGGGTGGCGGCGGCCAGGGCCTGCATGCGGGCCGGGCCCAGCTGGGCGGCGCTCACGTCTACCAGCGCCACTGCCTGCCAGCGGGCTATGCCAGCCACCGTGGCCGGTACCTGCGCCGGGCTGAGCACATTCACCCGGAGGCCGGAGGCCCGTAGCGCTCTGGCCAAGTTGGTGCCGCTTCCGGGCTGACCGGCGACGACCATGACCTCTTGAGGCCCGAGCACCTGGACCAGAGCCGCCCCCACATCGTTGCCCGGCACCGTGTCCCGGCCCGGCGAGATAACCACCTGGACCTCATGGAAACCAGGTGGCATGGGTGGCAAAAGGGCGTGGACCTCGGTGACACCAGGCCTTAGGTGGGCGGCCGTATCCATGACTACCTGGTTGTTGTCGATGGCCCAGACCATCCCCACGTTCGTGGTCTCGTTGCTCACCAGCACCGCCGTGACCGCCACCTTGGTGCGGGGGGGCACCGTGGCGGGCGCGTTCACCGAGTCCACCCGGACATCCGGGCCCAAAGGCACCTGGACGGGAAGGACGTCCACCCGCACGCCCTCGCTGCGCAGGAACCGGGCCTCACCCAAGGCGTTGCCCACGTTGTCCCGGCCGTCGCTCATAAGCAGTACGTGGCGCCCCGTGCCTGGCCCGATCAGCGACCCGGCCAGGCGGAGCGCCGACTCAATATCGGTGTAGTTGGGAGGAGGCGAGGTGCCAAAGCCGGTGAAGTCGAGCTTGGGAGCGGGCGGGTCTTCTACCAAGGCGTCCTGGCCGAAGGTGACCACCCCCAGCTGGTCCTTGCCGGGCAGGTCCTGGGAAAGGGCTTGGACGGCGCCCGCTTCCTGGCTCCAGGCACTAGCCGTGCTGGCGCTCAGGTCCGCCGCCACCACCAACGTCTGGCTGCTGGCCCGGTAAGACAGCTTGGGCCCGGCCAAGGCCAGCACCAGGGCGGCCATGAGAGCGAGACGCAGGGCCAAAGCGGCCCTGCGCTGCGCCGGGGGGAAGGGGGCGGGCCAGCGACGCCAGAGAACGATGACGGGGACGGCAACCACGAGCGCAGCCAGCCAGGCGGGGCTGGCCAACTCAACGGGCACGGTGGTACGCCCCCCACTCGATGAGCAATACCGCGAGTGCCAGCAAGGCCATTAGGGGCCAGATCTCCTGGTAGAGGTAGGAGCTGGGCAACGCCATGGCCGGAGTGCCGGCCACTTCCAGCGACGGTAGCGGCGAGATGCCGTCTGCCGCGGGGTTAACAGCCAGGTAGGTCGTCTGCCGAACCCCCTGGCGGGTGACCAGGGTCACTTCGTACAGGCCCGCCGTACCCGTATGAGCAAAGACCAAGGGCGCGCCCTGGCCGCCCCAGGGCAGTACATACCTGTGCCCATGAGGTGTGGTGACAATGGCCCGGGCCACACCGGGGCCCGGGGAGAGCGTGACCGGCTGGCCGGGACTTTGGCTACCGCTGGGCACCGCGTCGGGTGCCAAGTATTCCGACAGGTGGTCGATGAGCAGGGGAAAAGCGCTGCGCAGCACGAAGTCAGAGTCGTGCAGGTAAACGCCCAGGACGGCCGCGGGGGGGTTTACCGAGCTGGGGGCACGCACCATGAGCACGGGGCCCGCCGAACTGGTGATGACCACCCGGCCGAACTGGGACCGGGCCAGGTCGGTAGTGGCCGCCACATCGACATTGGACAAGTCAACGTCGTACAACAAAGGGTCGTTGGCCTCCGCCGGCAACAGTGGCCCGGGGGCGACGGGCGGGCCAAAGCCCAGCTTCGCCTCCGGCGGCGGCGCCACCAGCAGGAACGGTGTAGCCGCCGGCAAGCTGGGCGGTACGTAGCCGTCGAAGACCACCAGGTCAGCCGAGGCGCTGGCCCCCGCCCTGGTGCTGGCCAGCTGGTAGGCGGCCGGCGTCTCGGTGGTCAGCTTGACGTCGGCCCGCAGGGACAGGGCCTGCTGGAGGAAAACGTCCCCGGCGCTGACGAGCAGCACCCGGACCGCTCGGCTAGGAGTGACCACGGCATAAGCGCTATCGTCCGCCGCCAGGGCGCCGCCAGGCAGGATGCTGACCTTTACATACGAGCTGGCGGGTGGTACCGAGAAGGTGACATCCTGGCCGCGACCCGGCCCGAGCTGTACCGCTTGGGCATCGGTCAGGCGGCCGTTGGCTTGCAGGAGCACGGTCAGGTGGGCTGGTTGTCGTCCGAAGTCCTGCACGTGGGCCACCGCCTGGTCGCCCGAAATCCCGTGCACGATGCTGAGCGAGGTGACCCCCGAGTTGTCCCCACTCCTGCCGATGCGCTCGTAAGTGACGGGGAAAGGCAGGGTCACCGGCTCCGGGAGCGGTTCGGTAACCCCGTCAGAGAGGACTACGAGGTGGGTGCCCTGGCTCCGGGGCCCCGCCGCGGCCACGGCCAACTGGAGTGCATCCTGCAGGTTAGCCTGCCCGTCCGTCGGCTGCAGATGGGCCAGCGCAGCGAGCAGAGGCTGGCTATCCCCGGTGCTGCTGGCCAGGACGACAGGGTCGGCACCCATGGCGATGAGGGTCATGCGGCCATGGGGCCCCAGCCGGTGGACCATGGCCCTGGCATCGGCGATGGCCCTGGCAAAGCGGCTTGGGGCCACATCGGTGGCTCGCATGGTGAGGGAAGTGTCGATGACCACGATGTTCTGCCCGCTAAGCGCTTGAGCGGTGGCGAAGGCCGGCCTAAGCAGGGCGCCAATGACCAAGGCAGCGGCCAGCGCCTGGAGCATGAGCAGCC
>JAKAWM010000246.1 GCA_021827285.1 Actinomycetes bacterium
CTTGTATAGTCCTCGAGGTGAAGGACGTCGTGTCGTCGGAGGCTCGGGAGACGATCTTCGGAACTTCCCAGACGTGGCGCGCCAACGCGCCGGCTACCAGCTCTTTTTGATCCAGAGGGGACTGGACCCGACCGACTGGAGGCCCATGGCGTCAGTCGGACCAGGATGTCGGGAGATCCGGGTCCGGGCCGAGGGCGACGCATACCGCGTCCTCTACCTGGCGAGCATCGGCAACGCCGTCTTCGTGTTGCACTGCTTCCAGAAGAAGACCCGCCAGACCCCGAAGTCGGACGTCGACCTCGCCAAACAGCGCTACCGCCTGGCCATCGAGAGCATTCGAGCAAAGGAGCAGCCATGACTACCGAACGCCACGTCAGTGTGTGGGACGCCATCGAGGAGTCTCCGGAGGTGGCGGAGAGCCTGAAGATCCGCGCCGGGCTCATGCAGGAGCTGAGCGCCTACATCGAGCGGTCGGCTATGACCCAAGCGGAGGCTGCCCGTCGTCTCGGCGTGACGCAGCCACGCATCTCCGATCTCACTCGCGGCAAGATCGACCTATTCAGCATCGACACCCTCGTGAACATGCTCACTGCGGCCGGACTGCACGTTGACCTTCGCGTCCGCGAAGCCAGCTGACCTAGACGCCGTCCTTTCGGCCATAGAGGCAGTGGAGTCGGTGGAGGGTTTAGAGGTCGTCCGCGTCGACCCCGACGAACTCGTGTGGGCTTCCGAGATCGCTGCCCGGACAGGCCGGAGCCGCCAGTCAATCGACCAGTTGGTCAAGGGGCAGAGGGGGCCCGGGCGGGTTCCCGCCACCCGCGTCTCATGCCACCCGCAACCCGCTCTGGCGCTGGTCCGATGTCGAGGAGTGGTTCGCCAAGTACGAGGGACGCCAGCCCGAGGTCGAAAGCCCGCTCGTCATCGGCGCCATCAACGGGGCGCTACAGGCGCGCCACGCGCTGCGGGAGGCCTCAGAACCCAAGCCTCTACGGCGCGCCCTCCAACAATTACTAGCATCTTGAGAAAAATACGCATTACGCGCTATAAACCCGACCCCGTGCCCGCTGCGTGCCCGTAGCAACGGGCACGAGGGGTCACTCAGTGTCACGAACCGTCACCCTCCCAAAGCGAAAGTTGGCCGCCTGCCGGCACTTTTTCGCTGGAGGGCTGCCCAGGGCTACCAGCCTGCAATGGCACCGATGACTTTCGCATCGTAGGGCTCGCCCACGGGTCCACAGCAGCTCTGTTCGACCCAGTGGCACGAGCGGGACGAGAGCTACTTGCCTGCCGCCGCGCGCCGGGGCTTGGGTGCGCTCAGGGTGACGTACGACCCTCCGGGCGCCATGGCTGGCAGTGGCTCGACGGCGTGATCGCCGCTCGCGGCGCCGAGGTCGTCCCAGCCGACCACCGCATCCGAGATCGCCGGTTCGGTAGGCGACGAACAGGCGCCGCGACGCCGACCGCAGCCTCCTTATGCGTCGCGCCAGGGGCTAGGGTCCTTGTCTACAAGCCAGACGACCGCGACCCACCCGAGACCGCCCGGTTCGGCGCTCACTTTCGGGCGTCGTTGCTACGCGGCGGTCTCTAGCGGACCCTCCCGTCGCCGTGGTAGGCACTTGGTCGCCTCTATCCGCAGACGCCGAGGGGTGACAAGTCCCACATGGAGTCACAACGTTGGAATTTGAGGCGATCCTTGAATCGCTTTCCTTCCCTCCAGCTCATTGCTTGTTTGCTTATGATCTAGCCTCACAACTGTAATGATCGCGTGCTACACTTTAAAAGTGCAGGTAGAGAGGTTCGAACATTCGCCCGTGGGTCATCTGGTTCCCATCCACGGCTACGACGGCCAGCTGGGGCGGGACTACGAGCACTTCGCCTTCGTTCCCGACGCTCTACCCTCCACCGTAGGCATGCGCCAGCACACCCTGAGGCTCCTCAGTGAGGCAGACCGTGCTATCGGAGCGCTCCAAGCGATGACCCGGCTGCTGCCACGACCGAGCCTCCTCGTGCAACCCGCGCTGACCCAGGAGGCCGTCGCAACTTCAGCCCTGGAGGGTACTTACGCTCCGCTCATGGATGTCCTGGAGGCCGACTACGTCGATGTCAGTAAGCAATCGGCTCAGGTCCGCGAGGTCCGAAACTACGTTCGCGCTGCACAGCGAGGTTTGACTCTTATAGAGCACCTGCCAATATGTATGAGGCTTGCTTCGGAACTCCAGCAGGTCCTTGTCCGCGGGACGCGCGGTGATGAATACGACGCCGGACGGGTTCGGCAGAGGCAAGTGTGCATAGGTGATCGCGGGCAGGGCATCGTGGGGTCACGGTTTGTCCCACCCCCTAACGGACCGATTCTTGAACAAGGGCTCAGTGATTGGGAGAAGTGGGTCAACGCGGACTCAGACATGCCTCTTTTGGTGAGAGTGGCTCTGAGCCACTATCAATTCGAGACTCTCCATCCATTCAGCGATGGCAATGGGCGCATTGGGCGCCTGCTGATCACTTTGCAACTCATCGTTGCACGCGTGCTGCAGTTCCCAATTCTCAACCTCTCTCCTTGGTTTGAGCCGCGACGCGACGCCTATATCGACCACCTTCTGCAGACCAGCGAAACCGGGGACTTCGATCCATGGATCGCTTTCTTCGCGGAGGCCGTGAAGGTGCGGGCAGAAGTCGCGTGTTCCACGATCGACACTCTGTTGACTATGCGCCAGCACTTTATTGACACACTCCGCCGAGATAAAGCACGCGGACTTGCCCTCTACCTTGCAGGTGATCTGATAGGGTACCCTGTTCTTTCCGTGTCTGATATCACCAGCCAGTACGAGGTTAGCTACCCTGCAGCAAATAGCGCGGTCGAGCGGCTCGTTCGGCTCGGGCTGCTTCATGAGACGACGGGCGGGAACTACGCCAGAGTATTCCGTTGTGACGCAGTCATCCGAGCGATCCAAGCGTCCTGATTTGCTTCATACCATGGAGACCTATCTCCGCGAGGCCAGTGGCCGTGTACGTCCAGAAGAGGCGAACGTGCTCGGACTCATGGTTGCCGCCGCCAAGACCAAAATGGAGGAGACCGACGGTGTGTGGGCTGGGAAGGTACAGCAGGTCTGCCACAAGCTCGTGCAGGGGAAGGAAGTCTACGCCTACTACGGCGAGCTCTCCGAGAAGTGCCAGGTGGGTTTCGGCTCGGCTGAGTTGGGGATGTTAGCTGCCTTTTCGAGCGGTGATCTCGAGCAGCCGCAGCTGGCACATGACCCCACTATGACCTCACCTCGCCTACCCTGTTGACTTGGTCGTTCGGAGCAGCCGCGTGGACCGGTTGGTCAGCAGAGAAGCTGATTGGCACGCCGATGTTCGGCAACGCCCTCCAGCCGATTGGGGATCTGGGCTTCATTCCCCTAGAACTAAAGCCCCGTGGACGCAGGGGCCAGGCCTAGTTGCACGACCCTGGGCCAAGCCCGAGCAAAGAACAAGCCACAAATTGTCTTAATCAAGCCGGCCGCTTTGGCGATGCGCGACATAATGCGCGCTCAATAATCCTGGTGATGCCCGGCAGGCGATGCTACAGAACGGCACGTCGGGCGCTTGTTGGCGCTCACCCCGAGTTCTGCTTAAGCCGCGAGCTCCTTGTAAAGCACAGTGAGGACCATCAGGTCGCAGCGCCGGTCGACCTCGGAGGCCCGAGGCGAAGCGTTTGTAGGTGTATCGTGCAGATTATGGTTCCAGCCAATGACTTGGTGACGCCCCTGGTGACCCGGGCACAAACCTGCACGTTGCCCACCGAAAGCGGGCGCGAGCGGCATCGCCCGGTGGTTGGCAGGGCGGCTGGCAGCGCGGCTGTTCTTGCCGCGGTCGTTATGGCAGCGAGCCCCCCTGCTGCGGCCGAGGTGGCGTCGCCCGAGGTGGCGCCCCTGCCAGCTTGGACCAGTCTGAAGTCTTTCCAGATACCCGCTCCGACCCCGCTGTTTGGCGAGTCGCTCCTGCCCACCGGCCGTTGGGCGGCCCAGGTGAAGCTCGTGGCCGAGCCGCCTGCCGGCGCCACCGACCCGATGGCTCAGCGTGCCACGAGCAGCTCGCTCAGCAGGTTCGCCGTACCCATGCTGGTCGAAGAAGCCGAGCAGGACCAAGGGGCGGTCGTCGACACCGTCACGGGAGCCACGTATACCTCAAGGGGCTTTGCTTCTTCGCTCCAGGGAGCCATCGCCAAGGTTGCGGCGTCGTCCTCGGCGACGGTCGCTGTAGTCGGGCCGCTGCGGACCGCAGAGTTCTGCTATCCCAAGTGCAACGTCTACGGGGAGGTGCAGGTGCGCGTGACGGCGGTGCCTGCTGTGGTGGCTATTGCTGCCAATGGCCGCGGCGGTTATTGGACCGTCAACTCCCTAGGCCAAGTTTCTGCCCAGGGCACCGCCTCGTTGGGCGCCCCAGCGGGGATCACGCTGCGCGACCCCGTGACCGCTATGGCGAGCACTAGTGACGGCAAAGGGTACGTGATCATCGACCGAAGCGGGCAGGCGTACGCTTACGGCGACGCTCCTCACCTTCCAAATGGAGCGCCCATGGCCGATGCTGTCGGGATCGCCATGGATCCCGGGAACAAGGGTTACTGGGTGGTAAGTGCTTCTGGGTCGGTGCGGGCCGCTGGCAATGCCGCGCACTTGGGCAGCCTGGGGGGTGCGGCGGCCAAGGCCGGCGGGATTGTCGGCATGGCCGCGACACCCGACGGCAGGGGCTACTGGTTGACCACCTCCGCCGGTGTGGTGCAC
>JAKAWM010000247.1 GCA_021827285.1 Actinomycetes bacterium
CCAGCTCATGCGCACCCGTGTCAAGCTGGGCATAGCCGGCAGCGCCATAATGTCGTTCCTTACTGCCGCGGCGGTCGCGTTCTTGGTGTGGCTTGTGTCTTCCCACCGCATATCGATCGCCGGCGCTGGGGCGGCCGCCGCTGCGCTCATGCTCCTCGGGGGCCAGCTCCAGAGCGTGGCCGGCGGGGCGGCCCAGCTCTTCGACAGCTCGCTCTTCATAGGGGACTTCAACTCCTTCGTGGCATCGATGCCCCGCATGCTGGCTCACAGCCATGGTGGCGGGGGCGCCCCGCCCGAGCGTTTCCGGTCACTTCGGGCTGACGAGGTGTACTTCACCTACCCGAGCAACAACACCCCAAGCCTTCGCGGTGCCACAATGGAGATCCACCAAGGAGAAGTCGTGGCGCTGGTGGGCGAGAACGGCTCAGGGAAGACCACCCTTGCCAAAGTCCTGGCCGGTCTTTACCGCCCCGGCGGGGGCAAGGTGCTCTGGGACGACGTCGACACGGCCGCCTTCGACCCGCACCTCTGGCGCGAGAAGGTGGCAGTGCTCTTCCAGGACTACGTGCGCTACCTGCTTTCCGCCAAAGAGAACATCGGGGCTGGCCACTGGCAGCGTTTCTCTGACCAAGCAGGCATCGAGGAAGCAGCTACCCGCGCCGGGGTGAGCGAGCTGTTCTCCACGATGCCGGCAGGCTACGACTCCCTCCTCGGTCCGGAGTTCCTCGGAGGCGTCGACATATCTGGTGGCCAGTGGCAGCGCGTGGCGCTCGCCCGTGCCTTTTTCCGGGACGCTCCCTTCATCATCTTGGACGAGCCCACCGCGGCATTGGACCCCCGCTCCGAAGCAGAGCTCTTCTCCAACATCAGGACGCTCTTCCAGGGACGCACAACGCTTTTCATTTCCCACCGCTTCTCCAGCGTCCGAAGTGCGGACCGCATCTTTGTACTTTCGAAGGGCCGGGTGGTCGAAGGCGGAACCCATGAAGAGCTCATGTCGCTCGGTGGGCTGTACGCTGAGCTGTTCACGCTCCAGGCCGAGGCGTACTTGGGCGGCGCCCGGTCCGTAGCGGCAGGCAACTGACGTAATAGTGGTCACGGCCAACGCTCTCCGCGTCTGTCTCAGCGAGCCAGGTGCCGGAGCAAGCCCACTAACGGAGAACAAGTCGAAATCGCGCGGGAAGGCTAGGGCATGTGCGCGATCATCGAGGTGGCTTCGCAAGAGCGGGCCGGCCACGCGAGTCGCTGACCGCACGTAATACCAATGGAGGGACATGAAACTAAAAGGCCCCGAGCTCGTCTGGGTGGAAGTCCAAGACGAAGTCGTCATCCTCGACACGAGGACGTCCCGCTATTTGAGCCTCAACGAGTCCGCAGCCAAGCTGTGGGCCGCCCTTGGCACGGGGACGAGCCAGGAAGACATGGTGTCCCTGCTACAGGAACGTTACGGTATCGACGCTGAGACCGCCAGCCGGGACGTTGCCAATTTCGTGGAGGCGCTCCGAGAGCAGGACATGCTGGACGAGCAGCAATAAAGCCCCTGGTCGCCCTGACCTGGCTGGGCGGCCAGTCGGCCTAACTTCACTTCCGGGCTGGCTTGGGCCCTGGCGCCAGGCCGGCCGACCTGTCGTGCCGTGTTGAGCTTGATCCTAGGAAATCTCCAGCAAACTGTGCCTGAGTTCCGATGCCCCGCTCATAGTGCAGAGGCCAGCGAGCCCTCGAAGCCGCCGCCTAGCGCCACTTTGAACCGGCCGATTGCACCTTGATCTAAAAAGTCCTAAAGCTGTCGTCTCCATTGCGCCCTACCGCTCCCGGCAGTCACACTGCCGGTGACCCAACCGACGCTAAAAGCGCTAAAACGAAGAAGTCACTGCCCTCCGGGCGCGGCAGGCCAAGGGAGTGGTTTACAGTTCATGGTGCCTAGGACAGTTTGGCCCATTTGGACACCTTTGCCGAGATTACGTTGGCCAATTTCACTCCGGACAAGAGGTGGTGGCCCGAGAGGCCAACCGGCACGGCCCTAACACCAATCAGGCTAGTCATGTCCACTGAGGAGGGTGAAGCTCGTCCATGGCAGATGCACTGAGTGCGCTCTCTGACGACCGCGCCGGCGGCTTGCCGCTCGGCCTGGTGGGCACCCGGGGCCTCTCGTCAGTACCTGGCATGCGCTGGGCACTGCCGCGCCGTTGGTGGGCCTTAACCTTGACCACGGACGCCGTGAGTATTTGCCTGTCGTTCCTCGTGGGTACGGCCCTGAGCCATGCCTTTACCTCTCCGGCGCACTCGTACCTGATCGACCTGGACGGCACACTGCTTTACGTCCCCCTCTACGTCTTGGCCTTGGCGGCCTACGGGCTGTACCAGCGGAACAGCCGCCGCCTGCGCTCCACCTCTTTCCTCGACATCGGCCCGCTTATGCACGCGCTAGCGGCCGGTGCCCTAGTCACGCTCCTCCTTTCCGCACCCGCGAGCCACTGGTTCGGGACGCACGCACTTGGCGGGCTCCAGGTGACCCTGATGACCCTGCCTGCCGCAGTGCTCGCACCGCTCGGGCGGACCGCGCTCAGCGTCGTCGCCAGCCGCCTCGGGTCGAGCGGGTCGCGCGTGGTCATAGTTGGGTCGGGGTCGGTGGCCGAGGCACTGGCTCGACGGCTCCAGCGCTCCCCCGGCACTGAACTACTGGGCTTCGTAGACGACGAGCCCCACGCCCCGGACCGCTTACCGTGCCGGCGCCTCGGCAATATCGCCGACCTACCTCGGGTATGCGCCGCGACCGGTGCCGACCGCGTCGCGATCGCCTTCTCGAAGAGCTCCCCTCCTGCTGTAGCCGAGATCCTCCGCAAGCTCGGGCCTAACATCCGCATCAGCGTTGTCCCCCGCATGTTCGAACTGCTCACCTGGCAATCACGGGTCGAGGATGTCGCCGGCCTCACCCTGATCGACGTGGCCCCACCCCAGTTGAGCGTGGTCAGCCATGGCCTCAAGCGTGCGCTCGACATCTTGGTCAGCGCTGCGCTCCTGCTCCTCCTGTTGCCTGCGGTCATCGTCATTGCCATCGCCATCAAGACGACCTCCGAGGGCCCGGTGCTCTTCCGCCAGGACCGTACCGGCCGCGGGGGAAAGGTGTTCCAGATCTTCAAGTTCCGCACGATGGAGAACGGGGCGGACAAGATCAAGGGTGACCTGCGGAGCCTCAACGAAGTGGACGGGCCTCTGTTCAAGCTGCGCGAGGACCCCCGTGTGACCAGGGTTGGTGCCTTCTTGCGCAAGACGAGCCTCGACGAGGTCCCTCAATTGGTGAACGTGCTCATCGGCCACATGTCCCTCGTGGGCCCGCGTCCCTTCGTACCTGATGAGTCCGCGAGGATCGACGGCTGGGCCGCGCGACGCTTCGACGTGCGCCCTGGCATGACGGGGCTCTGGCAGATATCGGGCCGCAACGACCTACCCTTCGAGGAGCTCCGCCAACTCGACTACGCCTACGTCGCCTCTTGGTCACTCTGGTGGGACCTCAAGATCCTCTGGTCCACGCCCGCCAGCGTCCTCCGGCGCCACGGAGCCTACTGACCACGGCGCTCACACCCCGGACGCCCACCAGGCGAAGGGATGACAATTCGCCGGGCGGCCAGAAGGCCATGGCCATTGTGGCCTGGCCGGTTCGTTTGCCAGCGTCCGCGAAGTCGCACGCTGGCTTCGCCGTTCTTGTAAGTCTCGCCGCGCTCAGCGTTGGGCACGGCGCAATGCGTCTACCGCACCGAGTCGGCCCGGGCGCAAGGTTTCCTGGCCGGTTACGCTTGTGGCCTTGCTACGTAATCCCGCAGCCCCGCAGCCGCCCTGCCCTTTGGTCGGCCTACGAGCCGGAGAACCGTGGCCGCGCCAACCAGTGTCGCACAAGGCAGGCAGCACGGCCACATGGTCGTGGTTGGCATTGGTTCTTTAAAGGTGATGGGTTTGGCTTTGCCGGGCGAGACTTTTAGGGAATTGAACTACCTCGCTCCTATCGGCATGACTGCCCATGGGAGCGCTATACGAACCCACCCAGGCTCCCTTTACTAAAGCTGGTGTGAAGAAGCAGCCCAAAGCAAAACGAGCAACGCCTGGCACTTCAGCCAACCGATAGGAGCGGAAATGTCTTCGGTGGTGTATAGCCGCCCTTCAAAGTCCGATGAGCAGGTGCTTAGCCGCGAGGAGGCCGGAGAGGGCCGCCTACCTCCCGGCAAGGGCGCGACGGTCGCTCAGGATGTTGGCACTTTGCGTCAAAACGCCAAGCGGTCAAGGCTTTCGACTAGAACCCCCCGCCAGGAACTCGTGGCCGGCGACGTCTTTGCCCTCGCCATTACCTGGGGAGCGCTCGTCGGGTCCCGCTGGGGCACTGAGAGTAACCCCAAGCTTGCTGCCTGCGCGGCAGCCGCCCTAACCGTGACGATCTTTGCCATGCACCGTACGGGCCTCTACAGAGCGAGGGTCTGCGCGCTGCGATCGCTCGAAGCCGTCCGCGTCTCGGCCTCCTCGGTCGCCGGGACTGCTGCCTTCCTGGCCCTTCAGTACGCGGGGATGCGGGTAAACCTGCCGGGCGCGCTCGAGGCAGGCGGTGCCTCGATCATCACAGTCCTATTGATGCGCTGGCGGTTTGGCCGATGGCTGAAGGCGCACCGTTCGGCTTCGCGTTACCTGCGTACGGTCTTGCTGGTGGGCGAAAACGAAGATGCCAGGGAGTTGTGGACGATC
>JAKAWM010000248.1 GCA_021827285.1 Actinomycetes bacterium
ATCTGACACAACAATGACGGGACAAGAGGAGCGGCGTGATGAGAGCTGTCGTCTACACTTCCCCGCTAACGCTCGAGGAAAGGGAGTGGCCCGACCCCGTGCCGCTCGAGGGCGAGGTCCTGGTGAGCGTCCGGGCTGTCGGGATATGCGGTTCCGAGCTCGAAGGAGTACGCAACAACAGCCCGTTCCGCGTGCCGCCACTCGTGATGGGCCACGAGTTCTGCGGTGTGCGGCTCGACACGGGCGAACGGGTAGCCGTGAACCCGCTGGTGACGTGTGGTCACTGTGACCTATGCCTGTCCGGCCTGAGCGAGATCTGCCGTTCCCGCCAGATCATTGGGGTCCACCGCTCAGGTGGCTTCGCCGAGCTCGTAAGCGTCCCGGCGGGGAACTGCTACGAGCTCCCAGGCTCTGTGAGCGACGTGCAGGGGGCGCTGGTCGAGCCGTTCGCCAACGCCGTGCACGCCAAAGCGCTCGGGTCCGGGCTGGTGCCGGGGAAGCGGCCCTTGAAGGTCGCCGTGATCGGGGCGGGCGCGATTGGGCTGGCGGTAGCTACCGTATGCGCCGAGGATGCCGATGTCACTCTGTCCGAGCTGGACGAGCACAGGCGGGAGCGAGCGGCGTCGAGCGGGCTGTTCGCGGTAGTGGACGAACTTAGTGGCGAGTTCGACTTGGTGTTCGACGCTGTGGGCAGCGGGGGCACGCGCAGGGCCAGCGTAGACTTGTTGCGCCCTGGAGGGGCCGCTGTGTGGGTAGGCTTGCATTCACCTGAGGCGGTGCTGCAGGGCCAGGACGTCGTTAGGGCGGAGAAACGGGTCGTTGGCAGCTTCGCCTACTCGGCCAGGGAGTTCGCCGAAGCTGTGGGCGCGGTGGCAGTCGCCCAGCCGCTGTGGGCAGAGACGTACCCCCTAGCCCGCGGGGCAGAAGCGTTCTCGCGCCTGCTCTGGGAGCCCGGTGTGGCTCCCAGGACCGTCCTGGTGGCCGGGCAGGACCTTGGCGACGGGGAGGCCCCTCAGTGATAGCGCAGGCCGCGGCGATCGAGGGTGTCCTGCCGGTGCTCCAGACCCCTTTTGGCCTCGACGGCACCATAGACGAGGCGACGCTCAAGGGAGAGGTCGATTGGGTGCTAAGTTGCGGCGCCGACGGTGTCACGATCGCCATGGTCTCGGAGGTGCTGCGGCTCGACCTCAACGAGCGCCGGGAGATGGCAGCGCGGGTCTGCGAGGCTGCCGACGGTCGGGGCAGCGTGGTCGTGAGCGTCGGCGCGGAGAGCACCGTAGTGGCAACGCGTCTCGCGAGGCACGCACAGTCGGTCGGCGCGACCGCGGTCATGGCGATCCCACCCCTGTCCGTCCGGGCCGAGGGGAGCGAGCTTGCTGGGTACTACGACGCGATCATCGAAGAAATCGAGGTCCCGGTCGTCGTGCAAGACGCCAGTTCGTATGTGGGCGGCGGCATCCCCATCTCGGCCATGGCAAAAATGCAGGCGAGATACGGCGACAAAGTGTACTTCAAGCCTGAAGCACAGCCGCTTGGCCCGAGGTTGTCGGCTTTGCTGGAGGCGACCGGGGGCGAGGCGCGCGTCTTTGACGGCTCGGGTGGTGTAGCGCTCATCGACACGTTCCGGCGAGGGATAGTGGGCTCCATGCCTGCGGCGGACGTCTGCTGGGCGATCATAACCATGTGGAGGGCGCTCAAGAGCGGGGACCTGGGCACGGCCTACCGTGTGAGCATGCCGTTGTCCGCCATGCTCGCTGTCCAGACGTCCCTAGGTGCCTATGTGGCGGTGGAGAAGTACCTGCTGTGCCGCCAGGGGATTTTTGTGAACGACTTATGCCGTGGCCCAGTCGACTTCCACGTGGACGAACCGACCGCCCTGCAACTCGATGCCCTGCTCGGAATCCTGGAGGAGTCCTGTGGTCGTGCCAGTGCATAACCAGGGCGCTGGCCGTCCCGGGCCAGCAGCCGGTGAAGAAGAGATCTTGGAAGTGGTGGCCCTGACTTGCTAATAGACGAGCTAGACACCCCCGCTTTACTAGTCGAGAAGAGCCGCCTGCAAGGGAACCTCAATCGCTACGCTGCCATGGCGAAAGAGGCGGGGGTCAGCCTTAGGCCTCACGTGAAGACGCACAAGACCCTCGAGATCGCTCGGGCCCAACTCGAGCATGGCAGCCCGGGCCTCACGGTAGCCAAACTGAGCGAAGCAGCCGTCTACGTCGAAGCCGGCTTCCGGGACATATTCGTGGCCTACCCGGTCGTCGGCGAGCAGAAATGCCAGCGGGCGGTAGAGCTCAACCGCCGAGCCCGGGTGGCCGTCGGCGCTGACAGCGTCGCTGGCGTACGCGGGCTCGGGCGGGCTGCCAAAGCGGGCGGAGTCACGGTGGAGGTACTGGTCGAGTTGGACTCGGGCTTGGGGCGGTCGGGCACTTCGGTCGAAGCGCTGAAGTGTGTTTGTGCCGAAGTGATGGCCCACGATCAGCTGCGACTGGGCGGGCTCTTCACGTTCCGTAGCACGGCCTTCCCGGGCTCATCGAAGATGAGCGTGGAGGAGATGGGCCGTGAAGAGGGCATGCTCTTAACTACGGCGGCCGATTCGCTCAGGGCTGAAGGTTTCTCGGTCCGAGTTGTCAGCGGGGGCTCGACACCCACGGCGGCGAGCGTCTCGGTGGTGGCCGGGGTGATCGAGGTGCGCCCTGGTACTTATGTGTTCCAAGATCTGATGACCCGTGCCGACGGCGCCTGTCGCACCGAGGACTTGGCCTTGACGGTGCTCACGACCGTGGTCAGCAGGCCCCGGGCGTCTCTCGCAATTACCGACGCCGGTTCCAAGACGCTCGCGGGCGACGTCGAACTAGGTGGCGCATCGCTTCGTTGCCTCGCAGAGACACTTGACGGGCGGGGCCGGACCATATGGCTGAACGAAGAGCACGGTGCGCTGGAGCTGGCGGGGGGTTGGTCTCCCGAGGTGGGGGAGCGCGTGCGTCTGGTGCCTGCGCACGTCTGCACCGTGGTGAACCTAGCCGATGAGCTGGTCGTGGTCGATGGTGAGGAAGTCGTCGGGACGTGGCGTGTAGCAGCGCGCGGTTGTAACAAATAGAGGAATTACCAACTATCAGGGAGCAGTGTATGAAAGAGATAAAGAGCCTACGGGCACCGCAACCGAGCGGCGCGTACTCCCAGGGCATCGAAGCGGGGCCCTTTGTTTTCTCGGCCGGGATGGGCCCGCACGACCCAAGGACGGGCGAGGTAGTGGGCGGGGGCATCGAGGAGCAGACCGCCAGCACCCTGGAGAACCTCAGCGGGTTGCTTGGCGAAGCTGGCATGTCTCTTGCGGATGTTGTGAAGGTAACCGCCCACTTGGCCAGGCTCGAGCGCGACTTCGAAGGCTACGACCTCACGTATCGTAGTTACTTCAGCGAGCCCTACCCAGTTCGGACGACTGTGGGCGCCCAGTTGGCTGGGATCCTGATCGAGGTCGACGTCGTCGCCATAAGGGATAGGAGCCGGGCGTGACGAAAGTCCGATGGGAGGAGATGTTCCCGGACGAGCTGGACGAGGCCCTCAGCCGCTGCCCCGTTGTCTACTTGACGTACGGGCTGTGCGAGCCGCACGGGCCGTACAACGCTCTGGGAGTTGATGCCTTCATCCCTCACGGGATCGCATGCGTAGCAGCCGAACGCCACGGTGGAGTTGTCGCGCCACCCTTTTTCTGGCACGTGCATGAAATGGGTGTCGAGGCGCCGTGGGCGCACACCACAATCGGCGACCGCAACCCGTGGCTCACCTCGCTCCCTCCCTAATGGGGGTGTGAGACCGACAGACCCTTGTGGAGAAGCTGTGGATGTTGTTGTGGAAAAGGGGGGTGCGGGGGGAGAAACCAAGGCACGCTGTGGAATTGTGGACAAAGCGGGCCTGGCGAGGATGATCGCTTCGGGCCGGGTCCACGTCGAAGTCACGGCGGGCTCGGCGACGTCGTGGGACCGGCCGGCCGAGCGCTCCTACCTCGTGAGGGTGCGCCGTGACGACCTCGCGGTGATCGTAGGTTGGGGCCTGAGCCACAGGTCGGCCGAGAGCCTCGCTGAACGGCTTGTCGAGCTGCTGGGACTGGGAAGCCGGGCGGCCGGCAGCTTGAAGGCTTGGGTTGTGCAGGTGAGCACTTACGCTTACGCGACGCCAACGGGCCCTGGGTGCAAACCGTGCCACCTGCCCAGCCCAACCGCCCCGCCACAAGACCGTGCCCTTCTCAGGCTGGCCGGCGGAGCACCAACTCCCTCCCCGGGCCGCCGAGCCCTGTCCCCAGACTGTGCCGACCGGCCGGCCTGAGAAGGGCATGTGCGAGCCGCCGGCATACCGGGCAATATCGGGCCCTGGTGCCGATGAGCCCCAGGCCGCCAGGTGGTGAGCACCCTTCCCCTCCAAAGGCCAAGAGCCTCCTACCAGACTGTGCCCCACCTGGTCGCCACAGGCGGGAAAGACCGACCACCAGTCAGGGTGTCGTGCCAAGAGCACTTTCCATTAGGGCGTGCGGGTCTTTCTCGTGGCCGGGGGCGAAGGCGCCGCAAAGAGGAAAATGCTGGGGTTACAGAAAAAGAAAGGAAAGAAAGGAGGACCAGAGTTGATATTCGTCGGAGACGACTGGGCAGAAGACCACCACGACGTCTGCGTGCTGGACGAGGCAGGCAAGCGCCTCGCCCGCCAAAAGCTGCCAGAAGGGG
>JAKAWM010000249.1 GCA_021827285.1 Actinomycetes bacterium
CTCCACCCTGGCTGCTGTTGTCCGGTCCATGACCGCGCCCTGGACGGAGCGCCACCTCGGAGAGCCAACCGTGCCCCCCGAAGACCGGCCGCTCTGGGTGCTCACTCGAAGCGAGCCGTGGCCCGACCTACCGGGCGGCGAGCTCTTCGTGGAAGGGGGGGGCAGCATCGTCCTCCGGCCTGGACAGTCCCCGCCCCCGGACCTCCCTTTCGGGTACCACCGGTTCGAGCCCGCGGCGACGGGACCGGCGCGGGCTCTGGCTCTCTGCCCCGACCGCTGCCCAGCGCCCGAGCAGGAGCGGGCCTGGGGCTGGTCTGTCCAGCTCTATGGCGCCCGTTCCCGAACAAGCTGGGGGATAGGCGACTTCGAAGACCTGCGCCGTCTCGCCGCATGGTCTAAGGGCTGTGGAGCCGGCTTCGTGCTGCTGAACCCCTTGCATGCCCCTTCGCCGGGGCCCTATCCCGGACCGAGCCCCTATTTCCCCAGCTCCCGCTGCTTCCTCAACCCACTTCATCTCCGGGTGGAAAAGGTCCCAGGAGCCGACCAGTACCGAGGCCTGAGCCAACTGGCGGCCAGGGGCCGGGCGCTCAACTCGGAGCGGCTGATCGATCGCCATGCTGCTTGGGCCCTCAAGTCGGAGGCCCTGGAGGAGCTGTTCAGGCGCTTCGAGCAGGGCAGGGGAGACGATCGCTTCCAGGCGTTTGTGGACGAGATGGGGCCAGTGCTCGACTCGTACACAACCTTTTGTGCTCTAGCCGAGCAACACGGGTTGCCCTGGCAGAACTGGCCGCCGAACCTGCGCCACCCCTGCAACCCCGCCGTCGCCCAATTCCGCGCCAGCAAGCAGGCGGCCGTGCGCAAGCGGTATCACGCCTGGCTCCAGTGGTTGTGCGATACACAGTTGGGCGAGGCATCCAGCGAGATGGTGTGCGACCTTGCCGTCGGCGTCGATGGCGGAGGGGCCGACGGGTGGCTGTGGCAGGACACTTTCGCTCTTGAGATGCGGGTGGGGGCGCCCCCCGACGACTTCAACACGGCTGGCCAAGACTGGGGGGTGCCCCCCTGGGATCCGTGGAGGCTCCGGGCCGCCGCCTACGAGCCTTTCATCGCTACCCTGCGGGCGGTGATGAGACGAGCACGAGGGATCCGTCTCGACCATGTGATGGGGCTTTTCCGCTTGTTCTGGGTGCCGGTGGGCTCTGAGGCCGGGTCCGGGACCTACGTCCGCTACCCCTGGCGAGACATGCTCGGGCTACTGTGCCTGGAGGCGTACCGAGCTGGGGCCTACGTGGTGGGAGAAGATCTGGGTACGGTCGAAGACGAAGCGCGCGTGGCCTTGGCTGAAAGGGGTGTCTTGTCGTACAAGCTGTTGTGGTTCGAGCCCGAACGCCCGCCCGCGTGGCCGCACCAGGCTTTGGCCGCCGTCACCACCCATGACCTGCCGACCGTCGCCGGGGTGTGGGCGGGCACCGATCGCGAGGCGCAGCGTAGCTGCGGCCTTTCCGTAAACGAGGAGGGCTTTTCTCACCTGATCGGGCGTCTCGAGACCTGGGTGGGTTGCCATCCGGGTAGCGCAGCCAGCGACGTCGTAGAGGCCAGCTACGGTCTTTTGTCTCAAGCCCCCTGCGCCCTGATAGCGGCGACCCTTGAAGATGCCCTCTGCGTGGAGGAACGCCCCAACATGCCTGGGACCATCGACGAATGGCCCAATTGGCGCCTGGCCCTGCCGAGCCCCCTCGAAGAACTGGAAGTTTCCCCTTTGGCTCAATCCATTTCTCGCCGGCTCACCGACCGATGAGCGTTGCCGATCTCCCGGTGCCGCCTCCGGTGGCGCCCATGCTGGCCAAGTTGGCCCGCGAGGTGCCCGTGGGCGATTACCTTTACGAGCCCAAATGGGATGGCTTCCGTTGCATTGTCTTTAGGGAGGGAAATGATGTGGAAATGGGCAGCCGTAATGGGCTGTCTCTCACGCGCTATTTCCCTGAGGTGGTGGTCGCGTTGCAACACGCCCTTCCACCGAGGGTCGTGATCGATGGCGAAGTAGTAGTGGTGGGCGAGGCAGGGCTTGATTTTGACGCCCTGTCCCAGAGGGTCCATCCGGCCGAGAGCCGGGTGCGGTTATTGGCGGGAAGGACTCCCGCCTCATTCGTAGCCTTTGACCTGCTGGCCGTGGGGGACCAGGACCTTCGGGGTAAGCCGTTCGGGGAGCGCCGGCGCGTGCTGCAAGAACTGCTCCCGGCGGCAGGCGAGGGGCCTGTGCACCTCACCCCGGCCACCCGCGACCCAGAGGTGGCGAAAGACTGGTTCCGCCGTTTCGAGGGAGCCGGCCTGGACGGGGTCGTAGCGAAGCACCTGAGCTTGGCCTACCTGCCGGACAAGCGGGCCATGGTCAAGGTAAAGCACGAACGTACGGCTGAGTTCGTCGTGGGCGGGTTCCGCTGGTACCGGGCGGCCGGCCCTCCCCGGCGGGATATTGGGTCATTGCTGCTCGGGCTTTACAACCGCGGGGGCAGGCTCTGCCATGTGGGGGTGATCGGGTCGTTCCCGGCTGCCCAGCGCCGCCAGTTGGTGGAGGTCCTGGCACCCTACATGGGTGGTGGCGCAGAGCATCCCTGGGCGGGGTGGGCTTCGCCCGCAGCCGAGGCCGGTGGGAGAGAGGCGGGAACGAGCAGCGGGGCGACGCCCCCGGTTGCTGCGCGGCTACCCGGAGCCCGGAGCCGCTGGAACGCGGCCAAAGATCTCTCCTTCGAGCCTCTGCGCCCAGAACTGGTGGTAGAAGCCGCCTACGAGCACCTTCAGGGAGACCGGCTGCGCCATATGGCCCAGTTCCGGCGCTGGCGCCCCGACCGTGACCCCCTGAGCTGTACCTACGAGCAACTAGAGGCCGTCGTGCCCGTTGAACTGGCCGAGGTGTTCGGGGCCAGCCTGGTCATGGGGGCGGGCCAGAGGAGAGGGCACCAGTGACGCCACGGACAGCGCTGGTTTTCCTCGGGGAGCCTTGCCGCTGTGTGACTGGCATAAGGCGGAGCTAAGGTCTGGCGAAGTGGAGTGCGCGTCATCGCAGAGTGGAAGTAGCCCTGCCACGCAGGTGGTGGGCATCAGCCCGGCCGCGCATTGCGAGCAGAGCGCGCTGTTGGTACCAGTGCCCGAGGCGGAGGAGGTCGTCGGCCACTGGCGCTTGGTGCACGACCCCTTGGCCCGCTCGGGCGTGCCCGCTCATGTGACTCTGGTCGTCCCCTGGGTGCCCCCCGAACAGATAAAGCAGGAGCACTTGGAGGAGCTGGAGGCGCTGTTGGCGGGGGAGCCGGCCTTTGACTACGAGTTGGACCGGGTGTGCTGGTTCGGGCAAAGAGTCCTCTGGTTGGCGCCCACGCCGGCGGCGCCCTTCATCCACCTGACCGAACTCCTCGCTGGCCACTTCGAAACCCCGCCGTGGCAGGGTGAGTTCGCTGAGGTCGTGCCTCACGTCACCATTGGGCATGCGATAGCGGGGGAGGAGGGTTCCCTGGCGGAGATCGAGGCGCAAATGACGGCGAGGCTACCCGTCGCCTGCCGAGCCAACGAAGTGGACGTCATGTGCGGCGACGGTTCGCAGTGGTCCGTGCGTCACCGGGTCAGCTTGCGCTAGCCGAAATAGCACCCACCGGGCAGCTTCAGCCCAAAACCAGTCATACTTTGACGGCGCGGCTCACTAGAAGATGCCGTAACCTCATTGCCCAGGACCTCTAAGCTGATGTAGAACGGCCCTGTCAACTCCGCATTTCGCCGTAGGGCTCGCCTGCTTCCAGGTAGCACTGCTCGTGGAAGTGCTCGACCCTGTCCCAGCGGGCGTCTACGTAAACATTGGCGATGACTTGGCGTTGCTGCAGCCGGGCCACGAACTTGATCGGGGCTTGGCAGTGTTCGCAGATGGCGTCGCTCCCCGGCTCAACCCCACGCAAGACCGCTCGGCTCACGTGAAGTACCGGCGTAATAGGGCTCACCTAGTTGTTATCGGGTTCTGCACAGGCGAACCTAAGGGTCAGGCCAGGCTGTACTCGCACGGTTGGCCTAACCTGGTTGTGCCATGCCTGACCAGGATCGCCCCGGTTCAGCCAGCTTCGGCCCCAATGCCTGGCTGGTGGACGAGATGTTCGAGGATTTCTGTCGCGACCCTGGCTCAGTCAGCGAGAGCTGGCGTGAGTTCTTCGAGGGTTACCGCCCCGCCGGTGCCAACCTGGCCAAACCGGTCGCCAGGGTAGTTGCCCCGGGGCCGGACCAGGGCCCAGCCCCGGCGTCTGCCGTCGCGGCGCCGGCGCAAGCCGTGGCGCCGCTTCATGCCGCGCGGGGCGGGGGAGCAGCTATTGGCACCGGGAGCGCGCTTCACCCGCTCGCCGATCAGGGCGGTGCCTACGCCCCGGAGGCTTCTACGGTCAGCACTCGGGCGAAAGGCCCCGCGGGCGACCCTAGCGGAGGGGCGCCAGCCGCCGGTCTTGTCCCGCCTGAGGGCGCCGGGTTGGCGCCGGGAGCTGGGGCTGGCCTAGCCGCGCCCGGGCCAGGCGGTCCCGGCTCCGCCGAGACCGCCCCCGCCGAGACCGCCCCCGCCGAAGGGGGAGCCGAAGCGTCGGTGACCTTGCTGCGCGGCGCGCCGGCTCGCCTGGCTGGGAACATGGTCGCCAGCCTGAGCGTGCCCACGGCAACAAGCGTGCGCTCCATCCCGGCGAAGATGC
>JAKAWM010000250.1 GCA_021827285.1 Actinomycetes bacterium
TCCGATCTACCCCAGCCGCTGCACCTCCAGGGGGTGCCCGGCGCTGGCCTCGCACAGGAGCTCGAGCGCCCCGTCCTCGAACTCCACCCCCCGCTCAGCCGCTGGTACCACCAAAGCTTCTCTAGCTTCTTCGCCGGTAAACCTTGGCAAGGGCGTATGCCAAGCGCTCCCGGAGAAGTTGCCCGAGCGCCCGAACCTGGCTTGTAGCTCGGGACCGCCGCTGAACATGAAGGCTATGGGTAGTTCAGACCGCACGAGGTTCCTGGCCAAGTAGCCGAGCACCTCCACCTCGCCGCTCGGCAGGCGGTCCGCATCATCGAAAATGAGGACGAAACCACTGCCCATGCCTCGGGCGAACATGCCTGCCAGCTTCAAGAAGTGCCTCACCGATGTCCACGACGCCTCATCGCCCGGTGACAATAGGTGAGGGACGGCATCGGCTCGGGCAGGGCTGGCTGAGCAGCCAAGCGACAACACGTCGTGGGCAAAGCGACCGAGGTGGCCTGGCCAGGACCGCCGGGCACTGGCACCGACCTCGTCGGCAATCGTGCTGATGACCCGTTGTTTTGCCTGGCAGCGATGAAGTACGACCGCCCATCCGAGCCGGGCCGAGACTTCTTTGGCGACCGCCCTCACGGTCGCCGTCTTGCCAGAAGCCGGTGCCCCAGTTACCAAGCCGAAGAACCGCGGATCGCAGGGCCCGGCGGCACAGGCGTTCACCTGGGCAGCCACGATCCCGGCCCCGAACACGTCATTTTCGTCCGCTCGGTCAACGAAGTGCGGCGGCTCGGCGCCACGGAACGGACGATAGGGTGGTAGAGAGTAGGTCATTTTCCTTTCCTCGCTAATTGCTGTGGTTACGGTTAGGGGTGGCGGCCGGGTGGTGGGCCGCCATTCGAGCATGCGAACGCCTGGCTCGGTCGTTGGCCTCACGTGCCCACTTCTCCTCTTGCTGGATCTGGGGCCAGTCCGCATGCTGGGTGAGCAATGAGAACTTGGCCAGCACCGGAGGCAGGCGCCCCCAAAGGAGGAGGCCGACGCCGGCGGGCAGAGTTCGGATCTGATCGGCCCGCAGTACCGCCTCGTAGTCCCAGCTCACGGTGCGCGAGCCGTCACGAGCGCCTTGATGGGACGCCACGCGCCGGCTGCGCCGCTGGCCGCACAACTTTTCCAGGTCCGCCAAGTCGCCAGGGGACTTCAGCCCACCAAGTACTGCCGTTATGGAGGTAGCGTTCCCCATGGTTTCTGCCCTCTGGGCGCCCCACCTGGTCACAGCCTGGGAGAACGACTGCATGGCGTAGACGGTGACAATGCCTCTGCCTCGCCCGTCCGCCAATATTTCGGGCAGAGCGGGAAGAGGAGCGATGGTCGGCGCCTCGTCCAACAGTCCCAGCAGCGGTGGGTCGAGCCGGCGCCCAGGCATCGTTGCGGCCATGCGCTCCGCGCAGTCGAACACCTCGTCGGCGAACGCAGTTATCAGCGGAGCCACCGCTCCCAGGCGAGAGCCCTTGCCCATCAAGTACACGGTGCCGCTGCTGACCAGGAGGGCCTCGACGTCGAAGTTCTCACTGGGTGGCGGGCAACAGGCCTCGACAACTGGCTCATGGCTGAAACAGGCCAGGGCCCGGCCAATGTAGCGCAACACACCTGAGGTCGTCTCCGCCGCGCCTGTCGTATGAAGCAGCACCAGGTCAGCCCACCCGGGCGCGGCGAGGGGGGAGTAGGCGAGGACGTCAGCCGGAGTGGGGTCGTCTGGCCGGCGAGACCACCCGATCACCGCCCGGATGTCGAGGCCCTCGAGCGCGGCGGCATGCAGGTAAGCCTTGAGAAGGTCGCGAGCCGAATCCCTAAAGAAGGCACCGTTTTGCACTTCCCCTTCGTCACCGGCCGCGGCCACCAAGGCGGCCGCTCGGCGCTCAGCCACTACGCTCTGCTCGCACCCCGCCACGGGAGACCAGCGCACAGGCGCCGCGGCGGGTGCCAGCTGGTCCGGATCCAAGGCGAAGATGGGCCCTACTTTTTCGCGTGCGCCAGCCGTGAGCTCGTAGAGATCCGACTTGGTCGAAGTGGCCAGCGCCGGCCCTGGGTGCTGGCGAAGGATGGGGACCAAGACCCTGAACGTCTTGCCTTCACCTGGCGGTGCCACCACGCGCAGAGAGGCCTCCCACGAAGGCCACAGCTGCATGCCCCTGTGCATCACCCGGCCCAGCGGGTATCCCACTTCGTGCGCTGGTAGCTGGTCCCTCCCGCAGGCACCCGCCAAGCCCCGAACACCTCGCCACCCCAGCCCTGGCCGGGCACGGCCGCTCCAGGCCACGTACGAGCGCCCCCGTGGACCACGAAACCGCCTCGGTTGGCTGCTCACGCGACTGTGATTACCATTGGCCCCCACCAGTGAAGGACGGGTCTGCGCCGCCCGGCGCCGGGCTGCAGAAAGCGATCCCTCTTTGCGCAACTGGCGGGCAGTCGCAAAGCCGTAGCGGTCGCGGCGGTCTCGGGTGGGACTGCTGTTAGCAAACAAGGCACGCGCCGCCCCCACGAGAAGCACAGCGGCCCCCAAGGCCGCTGCCGCACCGGACGGCGTCACGCCGCCGCCCTGGCGCCATTAGAGCCGACCTTCGTAGGGCCCCACAACGGGTGGAACCCCTGGCTGTACGGCCTGTTCGCACAGCCAGCGGGGCGAAGGTCCCTCGAGGCGGCACTGACAAGAGCCAGCTCAGCTCGGCTGAGGGCGTAGTACACCGAGTTGCCCCGAATGCCTTCTCGCCGTCCCACCTCGCTCACGCTCAAGCCACTGACCCGGGCGCCGTAAACGAGCCTCGCCTCCTCAACCGACAGGCAACCTCGGCGTACTGCCTCAATGACCGCCTCGGCCAGCCACTCAACAGCTGTACGCGCCGACCAGAGATCGGCAACGTGGTGGCGCCTACCCCCGGATGCCGAAGGGGGGCCAGTGACAACGTCGTCTAATTGAGCCGTGCGCTGGCGGAACCGCCGGTCGGTTTGGCGCGCCGTCCGCAGCCTCCGGGTAGCTTCTTGAAGGATAAGGCGAGCCACGTCGGCATGGTCCTCGCCAGCGTGCCTCCTGATGGCGGCATAACACTCCCCGATCAGGTCACCCATGGTGTCCGCCGGGCTCTGGACGTAGTCCCCGCACCCGTGACCGTAAACCGGCGACGCCACCCTTTCGGCCTGGATCCTGGGAACCAGCGCCTGGAGCACCGCTCTGGCAACCAACGGCAGGCGAGCCTGCCGGAGGAGAGCAGAGATGATGCCGGCACCGGCTCGAGACGGGCTTCGCCCGTCCCACGAAACCATCGCGACGGCGCCCGCCAAACTCGCACAGTGGGCCAACTCCGGCTCGATCTCTACCAAACCGGCCATCACGGCCGCCGCCGTCTCGCAGCTCGCCAGCCTTTGCCACTCCTGCTCCAAACCGGCAAACAGCCCTGAGGCAAGAGATCGGTGAGGTAGTTGGGAAGGGCTAGATGGGATGGTAAGGGAGACCATGGCCTTACCTTTGACCCACGCCTTCCCCACCGACTTCCCCAGGCAATTCCCCGCGGGCGAAATTGTATGGGGAAGTTATTGGGGAACTCGGACCGCCCGGCTTAAACCTGTTCAGCCCCTATCGAGGGCCTCCCTAATAGCCGCGAGCCTCTCCCCCACCTCACCCGGGGCGGCCCCGTCAAGAGCAGCTCTCATGAGTGCGGAGGCCACGACGACGCCGTCGGCATGCTGCGCCGCTGAAACTGCCTGATGTGGTCCCGAAATCCCGAACCCCATAACTACAGGCTTGTCGGTCAAGGCCTTCAGGCGCTTGGCCAGCACAGCCGAAGAGCCGGCCAGAGAGCTACGCTCGCCCGTTACTCCCATAAGGTTGACCCCGTAGACAAAACCTCGGGAGCGCAGGCAGATTTGTGCCAACCGATCATCCGGGGTGACCGGCGCGGCCAGGAGCACTGTGGCCAGGCCAGCAGCTTGGGCATCGGCCTCCCACTCCCCCGACTCCTCTAGGGGTAAGTCGGGGACAATCGCCCCGCTTATCCCCGATCCCACTAGCTCACGGGCAAACCGCTTGGTCCCGGCCCGCGCCACCAGGTTGTAGTAGGTCATCGCTACCAGGGGAACAGGCAAGGTGACCGACCGCAACTCAGCCAGTACCGACCCTGGCGTCGTACCACGTTGGAGCGCCCGGGCAGAAGCCTCCTGAATGGTTGGCCCGTCCATCATAGGGTCCGAAAAGGGCAGCCCCACCTCTAGGGCGTCGGCTCCGGCATCCAACATGGCCTGGGCCAAAATTACCCAGTCATCCCGCAAACCTCCGGTTACGTAGGCAACCAGGAGTTTGCGGCCCTGGTCGCGGGCAGCTCTGAGACTTGGCTCCAGGGCCACGCCGCTCAAGCCGAGCCCCTTGGGCCCGGCCCGGCTGGGCCCTCGGGGGCACGCTCAGGCCCGGCCCCTCGGCCCAGTACAGCTGCACTCCTGAGCAGTGACGCGGTCCCATCCTGCCCGGTCCTACCGAGCAGCTTCATGACGTGGTCGGCGTCCTTGTCGCCCCGACCGGACAGCGTGAGAAGGACGGTTGAGCCGGCTGGCACCTCACCGCTCTGGGACGCCTTTATCAGCCAGGCAAGGGCATGTGCCGGCTCCAGGGCTGG
>JAKAWM010000251.1 GCA_021827285.1 Actinomycetes bacterium
TTCCGATCTCGCCGGCGTTGGTGGGCCAGTACTCCTCGATGGGGTTGCTCCAGGAACTGGGCAAGGCCGATAGTACTCCGGGCAGGATGAATATAAAGCCCACACAGCTGGCGATGGCACCGGCGGTGTGGCGCAATAATGCGCCGGCACCCAACCCGATGAGGCCGCCCAAGGCGGCCAGTATGCCCCACCCGATAACAGACCGCAACACGTTGTTATCCGTTATCCAGGGGTCTGGGAAAGGGTAGTTGGCAATGATGGCGTGGCTGAGAAAGAAGTTGGCAAAGCTCATAACTTCTCCAACCACGAAGGCCATAATCGTAAAGACGATGACCTTGGCCGCGAGCACACGAGTACGTTTTGGCGTGCTCAGCAGGGTGGCGCTTATCAGGCCGCTCGAGTACTCGTTGCTCACCACGAGCACCCCAAGCACCATGAAGGCGAGCAAACCCAGCTCCCAACCGGACTGGATGATGTGCAAGGGGTGAAGGAGGGCGTCGGCCCCGGCCTTGGCGTGGTTTTGCGCCACGGCAAAAGAGATGAGGGCCGAGAGCCCGACCACGAGCAGGGCGGCCACCGCCAGAGTGATGGGTGTCGAGCGCAGCGTGCGCACCTTGGACCACTCGGACCGGACGGTACTGGCCAGGGTGGGCGGCTCTGAGTGCACGGGCACCGGTTGCGCCAGGGTGGTGGTCATGGCTGGGCTGCTCCTACATGGGCATGAAACTCGACGTCTTCTCGGGTTAGCTCCATGAACGCCTCCTCCAGGGAAGCCTCTTGGACAGACAGCTCATGGACGCGCGCCCCTGCCTCAAAGGCGATGTCACCAACGGCCTCGGGCTCCATCCCATGCACGAGGAGGGACCCGTCCCCATCGGCTTGCACGGTGGCGCCTCCCGCCTCCAGGGCGGGCACCAGGTCGGCGGCCTTGGGGCTCTTCAGCCGCACCACCCTGCCCGAACTGGACCTCACCAAGTCATCGATACTGGAGTCCTTGAGGAGCCGGCCCCTACCTATCACGATCACGTGCGTCGCCGTCAGGGACATCTCGCTCATCAGGTGACTAGAGACAAAGACGGTGCGGCCCTGGGCGGCCAGTGTCTGCATGAGGGTCCTTACCCAGAGGATGCCCTCGGGGTCCAGGCCGTTGACCGGCTCGTCGAAGAGCAGGACCGGGGGGTCCCCGAGCAGCGCCGCGGCAATACCGAGGCGCTGGGCCATGCCCAGGGAGTAGCTGCCGGCCCGCTTGTTCGCCACCTCCTCCAAGCCCACCAGAGCCAGCACTTCGCCCACCCGGCGAGCCGGGATGCGCCCGGCTTCGGCCAGCACGAGCAGGTGGTCGCGCGCCTTGCGGCCTGGGTGGTAGGCGCGCGCGTCCAGGACCGCCCCGACCTCGCGCATGGGGGCACGTAGCTTCTGGTAGGAGACGCCGTTGATGGTGGCGGAACCCTTGTCGGGGTTGGCCAGGCCGAGAAGCATCCGCAGAGTGGTGGTCTTGCCAGCACCGTTGGGGCCGAGGAAGCCGGTGACGACCCCGGGCTGCACATCGAAAGACAGATCGTTGACCGCCAGCTTCGGCCCGAAGTGCTTGGTTAGGTTACGGACCTGGATCAAATGCGCCTCCTAGTGCCTGAGCTTGTACCGCGCCAACCAAATCATTAATCGCAGATTCGGGCTGGGACGTTCAACGCCTAATCAGCTTTTCCCCTCGCATGTACGGGTACAAGCACGTTGGTACCTGTACGCTCCCGTCAGCCTGACGGTAAGTTTCGACAATGGCAGCCCAAACCCGAGGGACAGCCAGTGCCGACCCGTTCAGGGTATCGCAGAGCTGGACAACTCCACCGCCTGCGGGCCGGTAACGGACAGAGGCTCGCCTCGCCTGGTAATCGCTGAACCACGAGACCGAAGAAACCTCTAACCACATGTCACAACCCGGCGCGTACACCTCGATGTCAAAAGAGCGGGCGTGCGACTGGCCGAGGTCGCCGGTACATATTTCCACGACCCGGTAAGGAAGCCCCAGCTCGCTGATCACGGCTTCGGCCCGGCCCAATATCTCCTCGTGCAGGGCTTGAGCCTGGGCGCGAGTACAAACAGCCAGGATCTCGACCTTGTCGAACTCGTGGACCCGCAGCAACCCGCGCGTATCGCGCCCAGCGGCTCCCGCTTCCCGGCGATAGCAGGGGGTATAAGCCATCAAGCGCAGCGGCAGATCTCCTTCTGAGAGGATCTCGCCAGCATGCATCGAGGTCAGCGGCACCTCAGCCGTGGGGACGGCCCACAGGTCATCGCGCTCGATGTGGTAGGCGTCGTCGGCAAACTTGGGCAGCTGCCCCACCGCTTCCAGCACCGGAGTGCGTACCAGGCTCGGTGGCCTGATCTCGGTGTACGCATCGGCGTTGCGGTCCAGCGCCAGCTGGCAGAGCGCCCGGGCCAGGGTGGCGCCTTGGCCCCTGAGGAGGGGGAACATGGAGCCGGCTATCTTGGCTCCACGCCCCAGGTCGAGGATGCCGAGCTCGGCCCCAACGTCCCAGTGGGGGACGCGCTGGTGCGGCTGATAACCGTCGGGGTCGTAACCCACCGTGCGTACGACGACATTGTCTTCTGGCGAAACCCCGTCGGGCGCCTCGGGCGCAGGCAAGTTGGGCAGGCGGAGGAGGGCGTCACGCAACTCGGCCTCCAGCGCCGCGCCTTGGCTCTCCAGGGCCGCCAGTTCAGCACCGGCACGCTTGCTCTCCTCGCTCAAGGCCCTCGCGCCCGGCGCGTTACCGGCCCGCATGGCCTCGCCCACTTGCCTGGACAAAGCCTTGACCTGCGCTCGCAGTTCATCTACCTGGCTGGCCAGTTGGCGCCGCCTGGCATCGAGGCTGGCGGCCCGGTCGACTTCTTCCCCGCTCACCTTCTTTCTGGCCAGGGCGGCCTTGGTCGCCTCCAGGTCAACCCGTAGAAGGCGTACGTCGATCACGTGGTCGAAGCTAACAGCTGGCCGGGGGGCGTCGCTGCTAGCGCACCAGGACGTCTAGGGCCATGACCACGAAGAGCAGGCTCAGGTACGTGATCGACCAATGGAAGACCTTCATCGCCACCGGTGGTGCGGGTGCCCGGTACAGGCGGGCGGCGAGGAACACGAAACCGGCCCCCGAAGCCGCCGCCCCCGCCCAGTAGAGCCAATGCATGTGAGCTACCAAGCCAAAGGCGACCGAGGCCCCAACCGTGGCCCATGCGTAGGCCAGGATCTGGCCCGCCGTACGCCGGAAGCTGTCTACGACCGGCATCATCGGCACCTGGGCGGCAGCATAATCGTCCCGGTAGCGGATGGCGAGGGCCCAGAAATGGGGCGGCGTCCACAAGAACACGAGCGCAAAGAGCACGACCGGTGCCCAGCCCAGGTTGCCCCGGACCGCTGCCCAGCCCACCAGTACGGGCACGGCGCCGGCAGCCCCCCCGATAACGATGTTCTGCTTAGAGCTGCGCTTCAGCAACAGCGTATACACCAGCACGTAAAAGAGAGCAGCAACCAGGGCCAAGCCAGCCGACAGCGGGTTCACGGCAGCCCACAGGAGGACGAATGCGGCCACTTCTAGGACGACCGCGAAGCTGAGGGCGGCCTTGGCGCTCACCGCCCCGGTCACGAGCGGCCGGTGGGCGGTGCGGCGCATGATGGCATCGATGTCGCGGTCCAGGTACATGTTCGCGGCATTGGCTCCGCCCGCGGCGAGGGTCCCACCGGCAACCGTCGCCACCACGGTCGCGGTCGCCGGCCAGCCCCCAGCGGCTACCACCATGGTGGGCACGGTCGTCACCAGCAGGAGCTCGACGATGCGGGGTTTGGTGAGCGCAACATAGGCTCCCAGCCGGGCCAGGACCGTCTCTTTCGGTAAGGCCAAGGCGCCGGCGTCGCTAACCACGTGCTCAAGGTTAGCCTCGCCCGAGCCGGGGCCGGGCCTAGCATCACAGCTGATGGTTCGCGCAACCCTAGGAAGGTCCCGGGTGTGGCTGGCCCAACCCAGGGCTACCCGGGCGGGGGGCGCTCTGTCCGTGGGCGCGCTGGCTGTCGGGATAGTCAGCGGGGGCGCGGTCAGGCTCACTGGTTCTGGGCTCGGGTGCAGCGACTGGCCCGCTTGCACCAGGACCAGCGTGGTCGCTCCGCTCCAGTACCACGCCTGGGTGGAGTTCGGGAACCGCTTGGTGAACGTCGCCATCACCCTGGCCATCGTGCTGGTCGCCTTGAGCGCCCTCGCTCGCCGGCCTCGGCGCCGCGACCTCCTGTGGCTATCGTTCGGCCTCGTGGTCGGCATCTTGGGCGAGGTGGTCCTGGGCGGGGAAACAGTGCTCTACAAACTGGCCGCGCCCCTGGTCATGGCCCATATGCTGCTGGCGGTCCTGCTCCTCGCCACGGCCGTCGTCTTGTACCAGCGGGCCGGCGAGCCTGACGATACGACCGGCCTGCCCAAGGGCAGGGCACGGGCCGCGCCCTTGACCTGGCGGGTCAGCTTGGCCCAGCGGACAGCCGCTCAGGCCATGCTGGGCCTCACGGCTGTGGTGGTGGCGCTGGGGACAGTTGTCACGGGCACGGGGCCGCACGCCGGCGCTCCCGGAGTACCCCGGTTTGGCTTCTCGCTTCACGCCGTAGCCCAGTTG
>JAKAWM010000252.1 GCA_021827285.1 Actinomycetes bacterium
TTACCATGGACTACGCCAGACCATGGACCTAGGCCTTTCCGAGCGCCAGGCGGGCCCGTGCGGCCGCGGCCCGGGCGACCGCCTCCTTACCCGGGCCACCGGAAGTGGCCCGTTCGGGGCGGTAAGGCTCACCGAGGAGGCTGGCCAGGACAGACCCGGTGCTGAGCCTCACGGCATCCAAGTCATAACCGCCTTCGAGCACGACCACGACCCGGCCAGGGGCCGGGGCAAAGTCCTTGGCTCGCGTGGCCATGTCCGCGAAGTCCCCCGCGCTCAGTTCAAGCTGGGCCAGGGGATCAGCCCGGTGGGCGTCGAACCCGCAAGATATGAGGACCCAGCTCGGCGCGAAAGCCTGCACCGCCGGCGCCACCACTTCGTCGAGGGCGCGCAGGCAGATATCCCCGGTGGCGCCGGGAGGCAACGGGACGTTCAAGGTGAGCCCCGTGGCATTCGGCCCCCCTACCGCCCCCACCTGCCCGGTGCCGGGATAGAGCGGCCACTGGTGGACCGACGCGTAAAGAACTCTTGGGTCGTCCCAAAAAATGGCCTGAGTGCCGTTGCCATGATGGACGTCCCAATCCAGGACCATCACCCTTTCGCCGCGCGCCACCAGGGCAGCTGCGGCCACGGCCACGTTGTTCAACAGGCAGAAACCCATGGCCTGATCGGCCGAGGCGTGGTGCCCGGGAGGGCGGTGGGCCACGAGCGCCACCCCTTCTCGGGCACCCGCCAGCGCGTCCACCGCCGCCAGCGCCCCTCCAGCAGCCAGGAGCGCCGTGTCCCAGGACCCCTCCCTGACCACGGTGTCGGAGTCCAGCTGACCACCCCCGGTCAGGCAGAACTCTTCCAGAGACGTGAGGTAGGCAGCCGTATGGACCCTGAGCAGCTCATCGGGTGTCGCCCGGCGGGGCACCAGGCGCACGGCGCCGTCGGCCAACCCCGGCTCTTCGAGGCCTTGGAGGGCAGCCACAACCCGCTCAGGACGTTCGGGGTGTCGGGCGCCGGTCTGGTGGTGATCGAGCTCGGGGGACGCGCTCAGGTACAGCATGGCGACCGGCCTGCCTGCGGGTGCTGCATTGTCCCGACAGTACCGTCCCTCCCACGACCGCAGGCGGCTAGCACTTCTAGGCCACCAACCTCGCCTAAGGGCAGGAGAACGTGAAACTCTTCACAAGCCTCTCCTCCCGAGTTTGACGGGTAAGTGGCGAGCCGTTGACCTGCCTTTGCCGATAACGTCGGCCCGTCTTGGCGTGCAGCGATGGGCCAGCGGGGAAGGGGACGTAGGCCCATGGAGCTGGGTGACGTTGGTTTGCGCAGGCCAGGACCTTAGGCCCTAAGAAAGAGACCTTATCGCTGACCATACTTTTAGCAGGGTCGAATATAGACCGATTTAGCTGAAAGGGAAATACAAAAATGCGCAGGAAGTCATTCGATGCAATATTGAGCGCCGGTGGTGTCCTTCTCACCATCGTGCTCATCGCCGCTGGGGCCTTGCTTTTCTGGGGCTACAGCTACGCCAACAACACGGTGACCAGCCAGCTTTCCGCCCAAAAGATCACCTTCCCCCCGAAGGCGGCTTTCCAACACGCCAAGGCGGGCACCGAGATCACCCCCAGCATGATCCCGTCTGTCTCGCAATACGCCGGCGAGCAACTGACCACGGGCGCTCAGGCCGAGGTTTACGCCAACGACTTCATAGCCGTTCACCTGAAGGAGATCGGCAAGGGTATGACGTACTCTGAGCTCAGCTCCTATGCCAGGTCGCTGCCTGCGGGGAGCGCAGCAGCCAAGGCCGCTGAAAGCACGGTCCAGACCGTCTTCCAGGGCACCACGCTGCGCGGCATGTTGCTCAATGCTTACGGCTGGTGGAAGATGGGCCAGCTGGCCCTGCTCGGATCGATCGTGAGCTGGGTATTGGCTGGGGTGATGGGCCTCCTGTCAGCGCTGGGCCTGCTGCACTTCCGCCGGGTCCCCCTGGACCGGGAAATCCCCCAGTTGCGCGGGGCTCCCTCGCTCACCGCCGGCACCAACGGCAGCGACAAGGTCGGCGCCAAGGCCGAGGACTACGCAGCCACCAAGGCCTGAGCCAGCTTCCCGCCAGCGCCGCAGTTCCCTGCGCCAGCCAGCGCCCTGCTTGGAGGCTCTCTCCCGGCGGGGCGCCTGCGCGTCTTGGCTCAAGCCACGGCCGGCTGGCGAGCGGTAGGGTGCCGGCCGGATGCCACGGGCATCCATTTGGCCCCCCTTTCCGCAGCCGGGCGAGGGGGCCTATGGCAGCACTAAGGTGAGATCACGAGGTGACCTATGCCAATACGAGTTTTCCTGCTTGACGACCACGAAATAGTCCGGAGGGGCTTGCGCGAGCTGTTTGAAGCCCAAGACGACCTGGAAGTGGTGGGGGAAGCCTCGAACGCCGAGGAGGCCATGACCAGGGTGCCGCCCACACGCCCTGACGTCGCCATCTTGGATGTCCGCCTGCCCGGGACGAGCGGGATCGAAGTGTGCCGCGATCTCAGGGCGACCATGCCCGACCTGCGATGCTTGATGTTGACTTCGTTCGCTGACGACGAAGCGCTGTTTTCGGCCATCCTGGCCGGTGCCAGCGGTTACTTGCTGAAGCAGATCCGTGGCCCGGAACTGGTGACGGCGGTTCGCCGGGTGGCCGAGGGCCAGTCGCTCATCGACCCCGCCCTCACGGCGGGCGTCATGGAGCGCCTCCGGGGCAAGCACGAGGACGAACGCATTGCCCGCCTTTCTCCTCAGGAGCGTCGCATCCTGGACCTCATTGCCGAGGGCAAAACCAACCGCCAGATCGGTACTGAGATGTACCTGGCCGAAAAGACCGTAAAGAACTACGTGTCGAACCTGCTGGCCAAGATGGGCTTTTCCCGGCGCACGGAGGCAGCTGTTTACGCGGCGCGGGTCAAGTCAGGCACCCACGACGAGCAGTCTGAAGAAACCTGAGCAGGCTGGGGGTTGCCGAAGAGGCCTCTCGCATCGGGCAGTCGCTCAGCGCAGGTGGCGGATGTCCTCCGTAGGTGGCCGGGCGGCCTCAGGGTCGAGCCGGAGACGAGCGTCCACCACCAGTGCCCCCTGCGGGGTGGCGATCACCGGGTTGCAGTCCAGCTCGACCACCTCGGGAAGGTCCTCGGCCAGCTGGCTCACCCGGTAAAGGACTTGGACCAGCCCGTCCATGTCAACCGCGGGCCGGCCCCGGTACCCGAGGAGCAACTTCGAACCCCTCAGCCCGGTCACCATTTCCCGGGCGTCCGCGTCGGTGAGAGGGCCCAACCGGCTCATGTGGTCACCCAGGACCTCGACGGCAACGCCGCCCAGCCCGAAGACCACGAGCGGGCCGAAGGCGGGGTCCTGCAAAGCCCCCACGATCGTCTCCACTCCTCCTTCGGGGACCATCGGCTGGAGCAGGGCGCCTACCATTTCGTCCCCGAAAGAGACCTCCATCGCCGCGTAAGCGGAGGCCACTTCGTCGTAGCCCGAGAGGCCGAGACGCACCCCGCCGCCCTCGCTCTTATGGACAGGGCCAAGCACCTTCAATGCCACCGGCCCGCCCAGGTCAGAGGCCAGCTTGCCCGCCTGCTCGGCGCTGTAGGCCTCCACCGTGCGCACTACAGGCACACCGAAGGCGGCCAGGACGTCCATGGCCGCGGCGCCCGTCACCCAGCCGGGGATGACAGTTCCCGCCTCATCGCTGGGGAACCGGCGGCGGGCCTCGTTCACGTTGACGCCCTCGAGCACAGGCACGGTGCCGGCGGGCTTGCGCCTCCAATCCCCGTAGCGCAGCGCATGAGCCAACGCCCTCACCGCCGTCTCGGGGTAGGTGTAGCTGGGCACCGGGTTACGGGCGTTTCGCAGCACGGCCTGGCCACTCTCATCGGCTCCCAGCAGGCTGGCCACGACCGGGCGCGTCTCGCCCCGCTCGGCGGCCCGGTCCACGGCTGAGGCTATGGCGGCCGCCACGTCATCGGTCCTCCGGGTGACCAGAGGAGGGGTGAAGTTGACGGCCACGGCGTCCACCTCCCCGCAGCTGAGCAGCAGGTCGAGGACGTCCTCGTACATCTTGGCGTTGGCTTCGGCGCCCAGGTCGATGGGATTGCTCACGCCGCCATTGCGGGGGCACAACTCGACCAGCCGCTCCTGCAACCCGGGAGAGAACTCGGGGACGCTCAGGCCGTTGCTCACGCAGGCGTCCACCGCCAGCACGGCCGGGCCGCCGACGTTGGACAGGACACCGACGCGCAGGCCTTTGCCCAAGGGCTGAAAATCGAGGACCTGGGCCACATCGAACAACTCCTCGATGGTGTCCACCCTGATGACACCGGTTTGGGAGCATAGGGCGGCGACTGCTTCGTCGGAGCTGGCCAGGGCGGCCGTGTGGGAAGACGCGGCCCGGCGTCCGACCGCCGTCCGTCCAGCCTTCACGGCAATGATCGGCTTGCTCCGGCCCAGCCGGCGAGCCAGGCGGGCGAACTTCCGGGGGTTGCCGAAGGATTCTAGGTACAAGAGCGCCACGCTCGTCGCTGGGTCATCGCTCCACCAGGACAGGAGGTCGTTGCCGCTCACGTCGGCCTTGTTGCCCATCGATACGAAA
>JAKAWM010000002.1 GCA_021827285.1 Actinomycetes bacterium
CGGGAGCGTCGTGACCGGCAAGCTCACCGGGGGACTGGTGGTACCCGGCGCCGTGCTGGCTGGGGACAGTGCCGTCGTGCCTGGGGCGGTGGACGCGGGTGGTGGCGCGGTGGTGGCGGGTGCGGCCGTCGTGGAAGTCGTGGTCGTCCTTGCTGGACAGGGATGGCTGGCGCCGCTCGCCACGCAGGACCCCGGCCCCGCCCCCCCGTGCGACATCAGGTCGTCGTGTCGAAGCCCGGGGGAATCGACATACTTTACCGGTGGCATCAGGGCTGGATCGGGTGTGGGGAAAGGTGTAAATGGTGCGGCCCTGAGGGCAAAAGCCATTACATCATGCCAGATCTGCGTGGGGTAGCTCGCTCCATAGATTTCGACCCCGTTTAGGTACATAGGGACTTCCCCGGCCGGATCGCCCATCCATACCGACGCGGCGAGGTCGGGGGTCACCCCATTGAACCAGGCGTCCACACTGTGGTCCGTGGTCCCGGTCTTGCCCGCCACGTCCTGGTTGGGCAGGGCTGCGGCGATGCCAGTGCCGTACTGGACCGTCGCCCGCAAGGCAACCAGGGCTTCCGCCGCCACCTGCTCAGAAAAGACCCGGGCCCCGGTCAGATTGGCGCGGTAAATTACCACCCCGGTACCATCCGTGATCTTATTTATGAAGCTGGGTGCGTGATAAATGCCGCCATCGGAAACGGTCGCGTACGCCGCTGCCATCTCGATCGGCTTAACAGCCTCGGTGCCAATTACAAGCGACGGCTCCAACGGGCTCAAGGTCGGATCGGACAAGCCCAGGCTTTTGGCGACCTCGATCACCTTGGGTAAACCCACCTCATGAGCCAGGCGCAAATAGGCACAGTTGATAGAGAGAGCCGTCGCTTGCACGAGGGTAACTGCACCATTTGGTTGGCCCGGGTCATTGTGCAAGGGGTGCTGCAAATCGTAGCCGTAACCGTAAGGATCGTTAGGGAAAATCACCGCGCAAGGAGAGGTAGCCAACACTGAGTCCTCGACGTTGTAGCCCTCTTCGAGCGCGCCTATGAGGGTGAAGAGCTTGAACCCCGACCCCGGTTGGCGTTCACCCTGCGTCGCCACGTCAAACTGGCTCTTGCCATTACCGCCGACCAAGGCCTCAACGCCTCCCGTGACCGGGTCGAGAACCGCGAAGGCCGCTTGCACCTTCTCCAAGCCCGGGGGAATGTCCGCCACGGCGACGTGCTGAGCGTAGCGCTGTAGGGAGGGCACTTCGTTGGTGTAGATCTTGAGCCCACCCGCGAACAATGCCTGCTCCCTGGCTGCCAGGGTGGCACCGAGGGGGCTCTCGGGCCCCAGGAGCTGGTTCAGGACATGGTTTAGGTAGTAGCCGTAGCTGGCGTAACTGACCCTGGGTGCCTCGCGGACGGTCGTCGGCAGTGGGGTGGCGTTGGCGGCCGCCGCCTGCTTTGGGCTGATGCTCTTGTAGTACACCATCCGGGAGAGAACGAGGCTGCGCCGTTGCCGCGCCCCGAGGGGGTTGGTGATCGGGTCGTACCCGCTGGGTGCCTGGATCAAACCGGCCAGCAACGACGCCTGGGCGACGTCGAGATGGTTGGCGTCTTCGTTGAAGTACTCCTTGGCTGCCGCTTGGACGCCGTAGGCACCGTTGCCCAGGTACACGGTGTTCAGGTAATCGTCCAGGATCTGAGCCTTCGTGCACCTTTGCTCCAGCCGCTGGGCCAGCACCGCCTCCTTGAACTTTCGGGCCAAGGTCTTTTCGCTGCTCAGATAGGTCTGCTTGACCAGTTGCTGAGCGATGGTCGAGCCCCCTTGAACCGCCGAACCAGCACTGGCGTCGGCCAGGAAGGCCCTAGCCAACGACTTCACATCCACTCCGCCGTGCACCCAGAAGGCATGGTCCTCAGTGTCCAAGACCGCCGATATGAGCACCGGGGAGATCTGGCTCAAGGGGACGGGTTGGCGGTTGAGGTTCGATCGCAGCGTGGCAATGACCGAACCGTCCGCGGCGTAAACGACGGAAGGGACCTCGGCACTGACCCCCTGGCAGGACAGCGGCAGATCGACCGCCGACGCGGCATCGTGAACGAGCCGGCTCCCCGAGTACACGAGCGCTACAAGGCCCATCACCAGCACGCCCGTTGCCGTGGCCAAGGCAAGGACGAGGCGCAACAACCGGGTCATCCCTCGGGCCATGGTAGCCCAGCCGGGGGCAAGTCGGACAATTCGCCCCAGGTGGAGGGCCCACCGTCTTTACGGGCGGCTGCTTGTATACTGCGACATCACCTTAGGCAAATATGCGTGCTTTCACTTGCAAACAATGCCACGAACTGGCACCTTTTGAGTGTTTTACCTGCCCCCGCTGCGGGGTAGCGCTCGGGTTCGACCCCGTGTCTGGCACACTCGAGCTGTTAAGCGGCGGTGCCGCTCGGGCCCGTTGCGTACAGTCCGACGCCGCTTTTTGTAATTGGCTCCTTCCTGCCTCCGAGACCGGCACCAAGTGCCGTTCGTGCCAACTGACCCGCACGCCCCTGCCTCCCAAGGCGCACACGGAGCACAGGGCGGCCTTTGCCAAGGCCGAAATGGCCAAAAGACGCCTTATGTTCCAAATTGGCGAATTGGGCCTGCCCGTTGTGAGCCGTGAAGAAGACCCCGACCACGGGCTGGCCTTCGACCTGCTGGCAAGTGACCACCGAGTGGTGACTGGCCACGACAATGGCGTGATCACGATAGACCTCAACGAAACCGACGACGCGTTCCGGGAGCAGACCCGGGCCCAGTTCCGGGAGCCCTACCGGACGCTCCTCGGTCACTTTCGCCATGAGATCGGCCACTATTACTGGCGCCAGCTGATCTTGGGGGAGGCCAAGCGCCCGGGTGCCGGCGGGCCAAGCCTGCTCGACGAAGCCCGCGCCCTGTTCGGGGACGAAAGGGCCGATTACCGCGCAGCACGCGAGAACCACTACACCCACGGCCCGGGGAGGGACTGGAGCGACAACCACGTGAGCGCCTACGCGGCGATGCATCCCCTGGAGGACTGGGCCGAGACCTTCGCCCACTACCTCCACATCCACGACACCGTGCAGACGGCCAGTTCGCACGGAGTGCTGGTCACAGGCCCGGTCGACGACCGTACCGGCCGGCGCGACCCGGCCAAGGCGGCGGTGCCCAGTGAGGACACCGTTTGGGAAGAGGGCTTCCAGGCCGTGATCGCCGATTGGCTCCCGCTCACCGTCGCCCTGAACGCCCTCAACCGTTCCCTGGGCAAGGATGACCTTTACCCCTTCGAGCTGTCCCCGGCTGTGGTGAGCAAGCTGGCTTTCGTCCACAAGGCCATCGGCACCTGGCGTCTCAGGTTGGGCCAGTTGGAGCCCGTCCCGGGCTAGCTCTCGGGCAGCTCGAGCAGGCGTCGGGCCGCGGCCTCGATCGTCTCAACTTGGGGCAGCGTGGCCCGTTCGAGCCCGGGCTCGTAGGCGATGTGCGTGTCAAGCGTCCCCACCCTGGCCACAGGTTGGTCCAAGTCACTGAAGCAGTGCTCGCCTACCCAGGCCGCCACTTCAGCACCGAACCCGCAGGTCAGGTGGTCCTCCGAGACGACCATGAGACGCCCGGTGCGAGCGACGGACTCGGCCACCAGTGCCTGGTCCCAGGGCATTATCGAGCGGAGATCGATCACTTCGATGCTGGCACCCACCGCAGCCGCGGCCTGGCGAGATCGCTCCACAGTGGCTCCGTAGGTCACGATGGTCAGGTCCCGGCCCGGCTGCACCACGCAACCCACCCCGAAGGGCACCCGGAAACCCGGGGAAGGGTAGGGGTCCTTGGTGTAGTGCTGGCGGTAAAGGTGTTTATGCTCAAGGAAGAGAACGGGGTCATCGCCTTGCAGCGCCGTTCGCAGGAGCCCCACCGCGTCCCTCGCCCTTGAGGGCATGACGACGACGAGCCCGGGTATGCCGGCAAAGATGGACACCCCCGACTGCGAATGCCAGATCGCCCCGCCGGTTATGTACCCCCCGATAGCCACTCTCAGCACCAGCGGGGCGGTCCAATCGCCGTTGCTACGCCAACGCATGGTGGCTGCTTCGCTCTTGATCTGCTGCATCGCCGGCCAGATATAGTCAAAAAACTGCACCTCGGGCACGGGCCTGAGCCCCCGCACGGCTTGCCCCACGGCGCGGCCCACGATATTGGCCTCCGCCAGTGGCGTGTTGTAGCAACGGTCGGAGCCGAAACGCCGCTGTAACCCCAGAGTCAGCCCGAAGACCCCACCCTGGCCCTCCAGTTCGTCCAGAAGTTGCTCCGGTGCGTCAGCAACATCTTCCCCGAAGACCCGGACCCGGCCGTCACCGGCCATGGCCTCGCCCAGGGCCAAGCGGATGGCCTCGGCCATGGCCACCGGCTCCCCACCCCCATCGGGCTGCTCGCACGAATTCCCTTGTGGCCGGGGGCCCGGAACGCCCAGGCTGAAAAGACCTGTGGTCACCCTGGCTGGGTCGGGCCGGGGTGCGGTCAAGGCCTCCTTGGCCGCTTCAGCCACCGAGTGGCGGGCGTCCTCCCGCATAGCCGTCATTTCGTCGAGGGAAATGATACCAGCCTGGGCCAGGGCTCGTTCAAGGCGGGCAATAGGGTCTTGCCACTTTTCCTCTTCCAGCTCCTGTTTCGGCCGGTACTTTGCCTGGCTGTCAGCCGACGAATGCGAGTAAGGCCGGGTGACGGTCGCGTGCAAGAGGGCCGGGCCGGCCCCACTCCGAACAAACGACACCACCTCAGGCACAACTTGACGAACCTCAAAATAGTCCCGTCCGTCCAGGCGGCGGGTCAGCAAATTGGGGAAGCCCTTCACGAGCTCGTGGACCGGCGCGGGAGCCTGTTGGGAGGCCGGTACAGATATCGCGTAACCGTTGTCCGCTACTACATAAAGGACAGGGAGCTTCAGCCGGCAGGCGGTGTTGATGCTCTCCCAGAACTCGCCTTCAGAGGTTGCTCCCTCACCCAGCGAGACGTAGGTGATCTCGTCGGCGTGAGACGTGCAACCCTGCAGGCCTTCCGAGTGGTGGCTGGTAATGTACCGGCCAGCCTCCGCGCAACCCACCGCGGGAAGGCACTGGGTCCCCGTGGGGCTCGACTGGCTGACAATGTTGAGCAGCCGGGCACCGAAGTGGCAGGGCATCTGCCTCCCGCCCGAAGCCGGATCTGTGGCCGCGCCCACAGCCTGCAACAGCATGTCCATCGGTGTGACGCCGAGAGCCAGGACAAGTGCCCTATCCCGGTAATAAGGGAAAAACCAGTCATAACCGGCGCGCAGCGACCGGGCCAGGCCTAAACCCAAAGCCTCGTGACCGGCACCGGAAATGTGAAAAAAGGCGCGGCTCTGTTTCTGTAGGATAATCTCCCGGTCGTCCAGGCAACGCGACACGAGAGCCAGCCTGTAATCGGCCAGTAGTTCGCTCTTGGAGATGCCGAGGTACGACGTGCGATTGGGCTTGGCAGCAGCGGACGTTTGCCCGGCCACATCTGGCGTAGACAGGCCCGGGCCGGCACGCCCGTGAGTGACGGCTAAGGCCATATCCGGCGCAGTCTAGTTGTCGAGCCGTCTGGCGCAAGGACCAGTCGAGAGAATTATGCTGTGGCATCAAACAGTAGAATGCCCAACAAACGGGTCTACGAATAAAGGTCTCCTAAGAAATGGGTGCGGCCTTCAGGCGAACCAGCCCCGTTGCCCTGGGTAACCGTCAGGGCTGCCAGATCATTAGCGCCAGCGCAAGTAGGAAGAGCAGGTCGCAAGCTGCTGCTCCACGGCTGGCCAGGGTGCCGGCGTGGACTAGGCGGTACATGTCCGAACTGGCTACGTTGGCGGCTAGGCCTTCTCCCCCGTCCTCGCCCGCAGAGGAGGCCTGTTTTGGCCCGCCGGCCCAGACGGTTTTGAGCTCGCTGCCCGCACCTGCGGCGCCCGCAACACCCGCAACATGCGCAGTCCCTGCATCACCCGCAACACCTGCAACGCCCGCAGGCCCCGCAGCACCTGCATCACCCGCATCACCCGCAACACCTGCAACGCCCGCAGTCCCCGCAGCACCTGCATCACCCACGGCCCTCGCAGTCCCCGCAGCACCTGGGGGGCCTGGGCCAAGAAGTACCGCCCTCACCTGAGCGAGCGAAGGTACCACCATCCCACCCGCGATCAGGACGGCCAGTAGCCATAGGAACAGGGCGCCCAGGACCCAGAACTGGAGGAGCCCACGGCCACGGGGGTCCGCGGCCAAAGCCCCCAGCCCGAGGAACGGGACCGCCACCATTGCCCACCACATCCTGGAGGGCCGGGCGAAGTACCGCAGCAGTTCCTCGGTGTCCTCAGGGGGCTGGCTAGGCCTGAACCGAGCCGCCTTGGCCCCGTAAAAGCCGGCGAAACCGACGCTCCCGAACCCAGCCAGAACAGCCAGCACGTGCAGGCCCACTAGCACGGAGAACAGCACGTCGGTCCCAGCTCCCCCCGTGGCTGCAACCAGCACTCCCAAATATTGCCGCGGCAAGTGGCCCGCCGCCATGCAGGCCGGCCTGGCATCATCGTGGGCGTGGGATGCCAAGCACGCAGGCGGGCGAGCACCGCCCGGTTGCGTCGTCGGTCATTGGCCCGGCTGCGGCCCCCCGGAGCCGGGACCAGCGACCGAGGCTCCCTGACCCCGGCACAGGCCCGTCCTGCCCGGCCCCCCTCCCCGTTGGCAATCGTGTTGGCGTTGGTGGCGTTGGCGCCGGCATTTGGCCTGGTGAGCGCGTGTGGAGGACCCTCCGCGCCGGCCCGGCGGCCCGCACGCCAGGTAACCACCACCCGGCGGGAGGCTCGGGCACCCACAGGCACGACGTCACGTCCCACAACGGCACCGGCGACGACGGCACCGGCGACGACGGCACCGGCGACGAGGGCACCGGCGACGACGGCACCGGCCGCGACGTCACGGGCCACGACGAGCACGACGGCCTGGCAGCCAAAGTCGCCGGCCACGACCCCGGAGCAAGCCGCGGTCGACCTAGTGGAAGCGTGGTACCTGCACGAACGGGCCAAAGCTCTGGCGGTGGCAAGCCCAGCCGCGGTGGCCGTTGTTTTTTCACATCCATTCCCCTTCGCTGAGGGTGGCGTGCAGTACCGGGGTTGCAGCGCCACACCGGGACCGCAACCCAGCGAGTACTGCACTTACAGGTGGGGCACGACGAGCAGCATTCTTGAGCTCACCGTCACCGCCAGGCGCGGCGGATGGGCGGTGACGAGAGCGTCGCTGCTCAGTTGAGGTTCCGTTTTGCCGCCAGGGCTGACAGAATAGGTAGGCATGCCACTTCAGGGGACCTTCGACGTTCTTGACTTCAGCTCCGTCCTGGAGTTGATGTCCACACGAAAAATGACCGGCCGCCTGCACGTTCGCAGCCGCTCTTTTGCCGCCAACCTGTTTTTGGTGGACGGCCAGATAGTTGGAGCCGACCAGTCCGAGCACCAGGCGGCGGCCGTCTCGGGAGATGTCCCGACCAAAGTCCAGGAGATTTTCTTCGAGTTGCTGGGCACTGACCGGGGCACCTTCGAGTTCCAGCCCGGCAAGCTGGGCGCTCCCACCGGGGACACGCTGATGGAGGTCTCCGAGGCGATGGAGAGGGCACGCCAGCGCCTAGCCGAGTGGCGGGAGCTACAGGTACTGATCCCCAGCCTCGACGCGCAACCGCACCTGGTGAGCGAGTTGGACCCAGGCCAGGTGACGCTCGACCGGGAGCAATGGCGGGTCCTGACGGCCGTGGACGGCCGGAGAAACCTGCGTGCCATCGGCCGGACGCTGAACATGTCCGATTTCGAGGTCTGCCGGGCCATGCGCGAACTGCTCAACGCCAGGGTGATCGAGCTGGACCTGAGACCAGCGGGGATGAGCGGTGCCAACGATGTGGAGTCTCCTTTGGCCACCGAACAGGTGACGATCAACGGCAAGAAGGCAACGCGCCTCCGGGCCGACCGCCCCCACACCAAGACCGGCCCGGTGGAGAGCCTGGGCCCGGGCTCACTCGGTCCCACCATCGTTATCGCCCCTGGCAAGCCACTCGGACCGGTAGAGGCCAAGGGGGACGACGACGGCGAAGGGGCGATCGCGGACCAATAGGCAACCAGTCACGCGCTAGCCTTTCGCCCGTGCCAGCCGTAGAAGTTCGCCCTGCCAACACCTTGCTGGGCAGGCGCCGGTTCGTCGATGTCCCGTTCCGCCTGCACAGCGACAACCCCAACTGGGCGCCGCCGCTCCGGCTTTCGGTTTACGACCGCCTCTCACCCCGTCACCCGGCCACGGCCCACCAGACCTGGGCCCTATGGACCGCCCACAGGGGCGGCGAAGTGGTAGGCCGCATCGGAGCTTGCGTCGACCGGCTGTTCAACGAGCACTGGGATGAACAGTGGGCGTGGTTGGGGTTCTTCGACTCCATCGACGACCCCGATGTCGCCACTTCACTGTTTGACGTTGCCCTGGACTGGTCCCGCCGGCAGGGGGTCAAGGCGGCCGTCGGCCCGGCCAACTTCACCACCAACGACGAGCTGGGCCTTTTAGTAGACGGCTTCGATACCCCGGCGACCATCATGACCCTGGAGAACCCGAGCTACTACGAGAAGCTCTGGGTCGGTTCGGGCTGGGAGCAGGTAATGGACCTCTACGGCTACGAGTTCCGCCGGGAGACCGTGGGCCTGGCCGAGCGCCAGCGCCAGACCCTGGAGAGGCTGCGGGAGCGTTCCAAGGTCACGGTGCGCGACATGCGGACCAACGACTTCGACGCCGAGGTCGGGAGGTTCTTCGACCTCTACAACGCCATCTGGCGCCGCAACTGGGGCTTCGTCCCCATGCCCGAGGCCGAGGTCCGCCACCTGGCCAAACAGCTCAAGCAGCTTCTCAACCCTCACTGGGTCTTCGCCCTCGAACGCGACGGCGAGCCGGTGGCCGTGTGCCTCTGCCTTCCCGACGCCAATCACATCATTTTGAAAAAGGTGCGCAGCGGACGCCTCCTCCCCCTGGGATGGGTGAGCCTCCTCTTTGGCGTCAAGAAGTTGAAGCGGGCACGCGTCGTCGCCCTGGGGGTCCGCCCTGATGTCCAGAACCTGGCCCTCGGGCCGCTGCTCTACAGCGAGATCGTCGACCGCCTATACGCCGACGGAGTCAAGGTAGCCGAGGCGTCGTGGACGCTGTCCACCAACCCCAGGATCAACAAGCAGCTCGAGGCTATGGGGGGCCGGCGGTACAAGGTGTGGCGCCTGTACAAGCGCGAGCTATAGCGGGGTAGTCAACGCCGGTTGCGAGGCTGCCCCCGCCAACCCCGGGCCAACGCACCGGCGAAGACCTGAGCCGAAGTCTGGCTGGCGGCCCATCCGAGCACCTCGCCGGCTTTGGCCGCCGACAAGGCCAGTGGCCCGGAGATAAGCGCCGCCCGGTCGGCGCCAAAGGGCGTCAAACCCACGCGCCGACCTAGCTCGGCCAGGATGATCATGGCACTTCGGGGCACCGAGACCACCCGGCTTCCCGCCAAGCTCGCCATCTCACCCGCGCTGAGCCAGTCCGCCGGCGCCAGGTTGATTACCTCCCCGCCCGGCCCGCCGTTGCCCAGGAGGGCACGGCCCGCGGCCAGGAAACCGGCCACGATGTCAGCCTCGTCAGCCCACTGGACGGCCTGCACCGCGCCCCGAACCGCGGGCACGCTCAGGTGGTAACCCTGAAGAGCGCGAGACACCCGGGCGTCGGCATGGGGCCCGAGAACGGCCGCCACACGCAAGACGGTGCAGCGATCCCCGGCGCTATCCAGGCAGAGCCGCTCAGCCAGCAGCTTGTGCTGCGCGTAGGGGCACTCAGGGTTGGGACGAGCGTCGTGAGCCTCACTGAGCGGCAGCGGGTTGTCGGGCCATGCCCCGTACACCGAGGCGGACGACGCGAAAACAACGGCGCCCGGGTTGGCGCCGAGGATATTGCGGGCCCCGCTGACGTTGACCCTGTACATGTGTTCCAGCCCGCCTGGCCCGCGGCCCCGCCATACCTGCGCTCCCAGGTGGTAGAGGAGGTCAACACCCTCCAGGGCACGCCGGGCGGCGGCATCTTGCAGGTCAGCTTGCACGTGGACCAGCGCCGCGGCCCCGGAGGCGACTGCTAGGGGGCGGCGGGCCACGCTGCGCACCTCGGCCACAGCGGGATCGGCTAGGAGCCTGGCCAGCAGCAACCCCCCCAGGTGGCCCGTTGCCCCAGTTATGCCAATGATGAGCCTGGCTTCGCCCGGCCCGGCCGCCTCACCGGTCAAAGCCAACGGTGCTTAGTCCCCCATCTCTACCATGCCCGCCAACTTGTCCCGCTCCGCCTCCACCACACGGTCCCGGGCGATCTCCTCGAAGGCGCTGAGGGCACGGTCCACGTGCTCTTCGGTATGGGTGGCCATGACGGAGGTGCGCAGCATGGGCCGGGGGGCGGCAGGCGGGAGCGTGCAGTTGGTATAGACACCTCGGTCCACGAGGGCCCGCCACATGAGGCCGGTGTCCCACTGGTCGCCCTGGCGCACCGGGACTATCGCGCTCTGGGTGCTCTCCCCTACGTCGTAACCCAACTCGGTGAGGCCTCTTCGTAGCCGCTCGGCCAGTGCCAACACCTTCTCACGCCGCCATCCTTCGGACCGGGCGATCTTCGCCGCGGCCAGGGCAGCACCGAGCGATGCGGGGACGTTGGAAGCAGTGAACAGGATGGGCCGGCCGAAAAGCTTCAGATAGTCGATCACGTCCCCCTCCGCGGCGATGAAGCCCCCGCAGCTGGCCAGCGACTTGGAAAACGTGCCCATTATGACGTCGGCTCGCACACCGGTCTCGGCCGCCGTCCCCGCCCCCTCTGGGCCGACTACCCCGATGGCATGAGCCTCGTCCACCAAGAGGCGAGCGCCGTACTCGTCACACAGGGCCCGGATCTCCCGCAGCGGCGACCAGTCGCCTTCCATTGAGTAGATACCATCCACCGCCACCAGGACTCCCCCAGCCGACCGGGGACGGCCGTCGAGCGGCCCGCCCTCGTCCAGCGGCCCGCCCTCGTCCAGCAGCCCGCCCTCGTCCAGCAGCCCGCCCTCGTCCGGCAGCCCGTCCTCGTCGGGCAGCCCGCTGCCTTCACCCGGGCTCGGGTGCAAGGGATCGCCGCGGCCGGGAGCGACGGCGCCACTGCGATCCTGGTCGCACCAAGAACGCAGGCCTCGGCGCAAGCTGTTAGGCCGGTTATGGCGGAAGGCACGTAACGTGCCCTCGGCCAGGCGCGACCCGTCAACCAGCGATGCGTGGGCCGCCGAGTCGCAAAAAACGGCGTCCCCCGCCTGTACCAGGGTGGAAATGAGCCCCAAGTTGGCGGCGTACCCCGTCGTGAAGACCAGAGCACGGGGCATGCCTACCCAGTCGGCTAGCAGCTCCTCGAGCTCCCTGTGCAGGGGCAGGGTGCCGTTGAGCAGGCGGCTGCCGGTAACGCCGCTGCCGTAGCGCTCGACGGCATCGGTGGCCGCCTTCTTGACCCTAGGGTCGGTGGTAAGCCCGAGATAGTTGTTGGACCCCAGCATCACCACTTCGGAGCCCTGGTAGACGACGGTCGGGCCTATCTCGCTCCCGATCTCACGGTAGAAGGGGTTGAGGCCGAGCTGCTCCGCCACCCGGTACTCCTCCAGCTGGGGGACGGCGCACTTGGCGAACAGGTCGGGCAGGCTGGATGTCAACTGTTATTGCCCCAGCGCAAGCTTTCCGCCCGCCGCTCCCAGGCCTCGTGGCGGTTACGGGCGTCCTGTATGAACGGTGACCAGCCGATCGCCTTGATGAGAGCCCGGTTGACCTGGTCCGCGGGCGGGCGCAACGGGCGCAGGACATCGCAGAACAGGACAACCCGGGTGTCATCGGTGCCGTTCCAGGCTTCGTGGCTGTAGCCGTCGTCGAACAGGAGGCCCTTTCCCTCCTCCCAGTGGGCTTCCTCCCCGCCCACCTTGATGCCCGAGGCACTGGCTGGCTCGGGTACCTTGAGCGCCAAGTGGTAGCGGACAACGCCCCTCCATGGGCCGCGGTGCGGCGGTATGTGCTTGCCCGGCGACAAGATGGAGAAGAAAGCCGTCACCATCCCGGGAATGCTGTCGATCAGCCGAGCCGTCTCGGGGCAGCGCTGGCAATTGGCCTCGGAACGGAAACCGTAGGCCTTGAAGAAGAACGTCTTCCAGCCGTCGTCATTGCTGATCGAGGCCTGGTCGATGGAAATGTCCTGGAAATTGGGCAGATCCTCACGGTGGCTGAGGACTTCGTCGAGCTCCTTGCGCACCACCGAGGCCCTGTTTTCCATGCGGTCCGTCCATGCGAAGACGTCGAGTGGCAGGAAGGGCGTGGTGGGAATGAGCGAATGTCTGAGGACCCAGCCCTCCGTGCTGTGCAGGGCGCGGGCACCCGCGTTTGTCGCTAGGGTGACTGCCCGGTCACGGAGCGTCGTGGGATGGCTCGTTTGATCGGACGATGTCGGCATGCCATGGCAGGCTAGCTCAGGTGCCTCCTTGGGCTCACCACTTGGGGACGTAGGCACCCCGTCCCATGGCGTAGCTCTCCTCCCAGTCCGCGTCCTCGTCCACGCCGCCGATGACCTCGCTGATCCAGGGGAGGCGGTCTCGCAAGATGCGCTCCACCCCAGCCTGTAAGGTGCTCGAGCTGATGGCACAGCTGCTGCAGGCGCCTTGCAGCTGAAGCTCGACCACGCCCGTCTCAACGTCCGCGCTCACCAGCACCAGGTCTCCGCCGTCCTGCTGGATGATGGGCCGCACCATGTCGAGCAGTTCGGCCAGCTCGGACAGGCGGCCTGCTTTCTCCGGCTCGGTCAGTCCCCCGCCCTCGCCCACCACGTGCCCATTGCTGGCCAGCTGTCCCTCAGTGGCCACTTGCCCATCACTGGCCACCTGCCCGTCACTGGCCACTTGCCCGTCACTCATGGTCGGCACTTCGTTGCTCCGGGTCGGCACCACGCCTTCTTCGCTTCGCATCATGGTTCGCCTCGCATCACGGCCATGCTACCGGCCCCTCCGCCGTCTACCCGCGTTCGGCTGAGGCCCGGCCCCTACGCCCCTCGACCGGCGCCAGCACGGCGCCAACGCAGGTACGCCTCCATGAAGGGATCCAGGTCCCCGTCCAGGACTGCGGGTACGTTGCCGGTCTCGTGATCCGTGCGCAGGTCCTTCACCAACTGGAAAGGCGCCAGCACGTAGCTGCGGATCTGCGATCCCCAGCCCACCTGAGCCTTGGGCCCTGCCATGGCCGAGAGCTCGGCCGCCCTTTCTTCTCGCGCCCGCTCGGCCAGCCTGGCACCCAGGATCTGCATGGCGCGGGCCTTGTTCTGGTGCTGGGAGCGCTCGTTCTGGCAGGACACGACGATGCCGGTCGGCAGGTGGGTTATGCGCACGGCCGAATCGGTCACGTTCACATGCTGGCCACCGGCGCTGCTGCTCCGGTACGTGTCGATGCGCAATTCCTTGTCGTCGATGGTGACCTCGTCGCTGAAGTCCTCCAAGAAAGGCACCACCACGACGGCTGCGAAACTGGTGTGCCGCCGGTGCTGGGCGTCAAAGGGCGACATGCGGACCAGCCTGTGCACTCCCCGTTCCGAAGTCATCAGGCCATTGGCGTAACGGCCCTTCACGATGAAGGTGGCAGAGAGGATGCCCGCCTCCTGCCCGGGGCTTACGTCGTCCAGCTCCAACTGGAAGCCTCGGCGCTCCACCCACCGCTGGTACATGCGCAAGAGCATTTCGGCAAAGTCTTGGGCATCGGTACCGCCGTCCTTGGCGTGGATCTCGCAGACCGCGTCACGCTCATCGTGCTCGCCGGTAAAGAGGGAACGCAGCTCGAGCTGGTGGATCTCGGCGCCGAGCGAGCTGACCATCGCCTCCAGCTCTCCAGCTATGGAGTCATCGCCCTCCTCTCGGGCCAGCTGGTACAGCTCGTCTGCCTCGATGGTGCGGGACTCAAGAACACTGACAAGGTCCACGTCGTCCTTCAGCGCGGCGTACTCGCGTGTGATCCTTTGCGCCACTTCAGGGTCGTCCCACAGGTCCGCACGGGAAAGCTCCGGCTCGAGCTGGGCCAAGCGCTTTCGGCCAGTCTCGATGTCCAGGTAGGTAGCGGCTTCGTCCACCCGCCGCCGGAGCGACCGCAGGTCCTCCGTAAGGTCACGCACGGGCTATTTCCCGTGGCAGAACTTGAACTTCTTGCCGCTCCCGCAAGGGCAGGGGTCGTTGCGCCCGACGTGGTCGAACGCAGAGCCCTGGGGGCCGGCTGAGCCCTGGGGGCCCCGCCGTGCACCTCCCGTGGCCAAAGAAGCGGCGGCCGACATAGCAGCTGCCGCGCCGCCAGCTTCGGCAGGTACCCGGCCCCTCCCTCTGGCGCCATCGCCAGTACCGGGGCCCCCACCCCCTGGCCCGGCACCCTCAGGCACTCCGGCACCGCCATCGAAGACGACCTCCTCGCCGGGAGCGGGGCCGGCGGCCAGGGCCCCGGCGATGGCCTGCGCCCCCAGTACGGGCCCCTCGGGAGCGATGTACTGCGCCCCGGCCAGGCCCAGCTCGATGGCGGGCCGGGTCATCACCTGTACCTGGGAATGCATCACGTACTTCACGTAGTCGTCGTCGATGCTGGCCATCAGCTGGCCGAACATCTCGTAGCCGTCGCGCTGCCATTCGACCAGGGGATCCCGCTGGCCCATGGCCCGTAGGTTGATGCCTTCGCGCAGGTAGTCCATCTCTGACAGGTGTTCACGCCAGCGCTGGTCGATCAGCTGGAGCATCACCTCACGCTCGAGCTGGCGCATGGTCTCCTCCGGCGCGCCAAGGGTATTGCCCGCCTCGTCCACGCCGACGGGCATGGCCTTTTCACGCTGCTCGTAATAGTCGAGCGCCTCACCAAGGACCATCTCGTAGAGCTGGTCGGTGGTTTGCGCCTCCTTCAACGACTCGACGCTCTGCTTGGTCGGGAAGTACAGGCGCGCCTCGGTCAAGAGCCCGTCGAGGTCCCATTCCTCATGGAAATCGGAAGGGCAGTGCGCCCGCACGATGGAGTCGACGGCCGAGGTGAGCACTTCGACAGTCCGCTGGCGGAGATCCTCGCCTTCCATGATCTGCCGGCGCCGCGCGTAAATGACCTTGCGCTGCTCGTTCATGACCTCGTCGTACTTGAGCACGTCCTTGCGGATCTCGGAGTTGCGCGCTTCAACATTGTGCTGCGCCCTTTCGATGGCCCTGGTAACCATGCGGTTTTCGATGGGCAGGTCCTCGGGGAACCTTCCCATGGCCCACTGCATCAGGCCCTGCGCGAACAACCGCATGAGCTCGTCTTCCAGGGACAGGTAGAAGCGGCTCTCACCCGGGTCACCTTGGCGCCCGCTACGACCACGGAGCTGGTCGTCAACCCGGCGGGCTTCGTGGCGTTCTGACCCGAGGACGTAGAGCCCCCCTAGCTCGCGCACCAGATCACCTTCTGATGCGCATTCCTCCTTGAACTTGGCCAGCAAGACTTTGTAACGCTCTTGGCCTTCCTCTGAGTGCGGGTCGAGGCTTTCGGCCCGTACCGCTTCGAGCGCCAAGCCCTCAGGATTGCCGCCGAGCAAGATATCGACGCCCCGACCAGCCATGTTCGTGGCGACGGTCACCCCGTGGAGGCGCCCCGCCTGGGCGACGATGGCTGCCTCTCGGGCATGGTGCTTGGCGTTCAGGACCTGGTGGGGGATACCCCGCTTGGTGAACATCCTCGACAGGACCTCGGATTTTTCTACCGAAGCGGTGCCGATCAGTACCGGCTGGCCCTTTTCGTAACGCTCCACCACATCTTCGACGACGGCGTTGAACTTGCCGTTCTCGGTCCGGTAGATGAGGTCGGGACGGTCGGCCCGGACCATCGGCTTATTGGTCGGGATGGGCACCACCTGCAACTTGTAGGTGGAACCAAACTCGGCCGCCTCGGTGAGGGCGGTGCCCGTCATACCGGCAAGCTTGTCGTATAGGCGGAAGTAGTTCTGCAGCGTGACGGTCGCCCAGGTGTGGTTCTCTTCTTTGATGGGGACCCGCTCTTTGGCCTCAACCGCCTGGTGGAGGCCATCGGACCAGCGCCGCCCTTCGAGGATGCGGCCGGTGAACTCGTCTACGATCTTGACCTCAGCGTCAGCGACCAGGTAGTCCTTGTCTCGCTTGTAGAGCTCCTTGGCCCGCAGCGCCTGGGTGAGCTGGTGCACGAGGTTGGCCGTGCCCAGGTCGTACAAGTTGTCAACCCCGAGAGCTCTTTCGACCTTCTCTATGCCCTCTTCGGTCGGTGCGATCGTCCTTTTTTCCTCGTCTACTTCGTAATCCACCTCGCGGACGAGGCTCCGGGCTACGCCGGCAAATTGGTAGTAGAGCCGTGCCGACTCCGCCGAAGGCCCAGAAATGATGAGCGGCGTGCGAGCCTCGTCGATCAGGATCGAGTCCACCTCGTCCACGATGGCGAAGGCGTGGCCGCGCTGCACCATGTGCTCCAGGTTGCGCGCCATGTTGTCCCGCAGGTAGTCAAAGCCGAACTCTGTGTTGGTGCCGTAGGTGATATCGCAGTTGTAGGCGTCCTTCTTGTCCTGCCAGTCCGGCAATTCGGGGGACACACGGCCCACGGTGACCCCGAGCAAGCCGTAGATGGCGCCCATCCACTCGGCGTCCCGGCCGGCCAGGTAGTCGTTGACCGTCACCACGTGCACGCCTTTGCCCTCCAGGGAATTCAGATAGGCGGGCAAAGTCGAAACCAGCGTCTTGCCCTCGCCGGTCTTCATCTCGGCGATCCAGCCGAAGTGCAGGGTCGCGCCCCCCATCAACTGCACGTCGAAGTGGCGCTGGCCGATGGTACGCTTGGCCGCTTCGCGGACCACGGCAAATGCCTCTACGAGCAGGTCATTGAGGTCTTCGCCGTTGGCCAGCCGCTCCTTGAACTCGACCGTCTTGTGGGCCAGGTCGTCGTCAGAGAGGGCCTCCATTTCCGCTTCGAGGCCATTGATGTCAGGGACCAGGGACTGCAGGGCGCGTAGCTTCTTGCCTTCCCCGATCCTTAGGAACTTGGACAGGACACTCATGCGCCCTCCAAGCTACCAGTGGCCACGCCGAGACGTGACCTCACGGCTGGCTCGACCCTGCTCAGACTACGCCACCTCTACCCGGGCCGGGGCCCGCCTGGGGCGGGCTGCTGGGTGGGGCCGGCTGGCGACCGCTGGGTGGGGCCGGCCGGGGCGGGTTCGGGCTTAGCAGTGTAGGGGCGGCTAGGTCAGCTCGCGGGGATCGAGGATGCGCTTGCGCCACGCGTAGGTCACCGCCTCCATCCTGGAGTGCAGGTGCAGCTTCTCCAAGATGTTGCGGACGTGGTTCTTGACGGTGTTCTCGGAAATGTAAAGCGCCAAGGCAATGTCCTTGTTGCTCTTTGACTGCGCCATCAGGCGCAGTACCTGCATCTCCCGGTCCGTCAACCCCGGTGGAGGAGTCTCGTCCCGTTCGGTCGCCCGGCGCGACAGAGCATTGAACTCAGCCAAGAGCTTCGAGGTCATCGACGGTGAAACCGGGCTGTGACCCTGCACCACGGCTCGAACGGTCTCGGCCACCTCCTCTATGCCGATCTCCTTCAGCAGGTAGCCGCTGGCCCCCGCCTTCACCGACTCGTACAGGTCCTCTTCCTGGTCGCTCACGGTAAGCATGAGGACCTTGGTCGCGGGCAGCAGGCGGTGGATGTGCCGAGTGGCTTCTATACCCCCCAGGCGGGGCATGCGAACATCCATCAGGACGACATCGGGCATCAGCTCCTCGACCTTGGCCACTGCCTCTTCACCATCGGCCGCCTCCCCCACCACTTGGATGTCGGCGGTTGCGCTCAGCACGACCGAAAGCCCTCGCCGGAAAAGCGCCTGGTCATCGACAATGAGGACCCTGATCGTCGGGCCAGCGACCGGCTCAGCGGAGCGGTTCGCCTCGCTCACCTGTTGCCCTCGCTCACTCACTGCCCTCGCTCACGTTTTCATGCTCTCCGGCTGTCTCGCACTCCGGGTTGGCCGTCCGGCCTGCCTGGGCTCGGCCACCACTGAGAACCTACCCTCACAGCCGGCCGCCACGGCAAGATGAAAATGAGACCCCGGCGGCTGACCTGGTCTTTGCCCCCACACTCGCCTGCTGCGGCGTTGGGCGGGCGGTGGTGGCGGCATACGCCCCGCACCACCGGTCCCCCACTTGGCGCCGTCTCCACGCGGGACCGGCTTTCGGCCCGGAGCGGGCAGGGCTTACTCCTAAGCCGCACCATGCTCAGCAACCACGGGTTGCCTTACGTGGGTCGTTTCGCCTGCGGCTGGCATCGACTTGCAACCACAGACCCGTCGAGGTCCCGCAGCCAGCCTACCAGCCGTCGCCCCGCCACGCGCCGCCTTGCCCCGCCACGCGCCGCCTTGCCCCGCCACGCGCCGCCTTGCCCGCCGGAGGCCGCCGCTGCTCTATCCCCCGGCTAGCTGGCGCTTTATGGAAGTGAGGAGGTCCACCGGCCCCGGGTCGATCCCGGCCTGGGCCGCCATCCACAAGGACACGTAGTCGCCGAAATAGATGAGATCAAGCAGTTGGGCCAACTCGCCCTCACCTTGCGCCCGCACCTCGATGACATCTGCCACGATCGGCTCCACTAGCAACGCGGCGATCTCGAAGCGCCGGCCTACTTGGGGGTGCTCTCCGTCGTGGCGCAACATGACCACGCTCAGCAGCTCTCCGATCTCCTTGGCGCCGTCGGTCCAGCCACACACTTCGTTGTGGCACAGCTCGGGCTGGGCGCTCGAAAAGGCCAGCCGCTTGGCGTTCTCGTTGACCTGGGTCCGCCAGCGCTTGGCAGCCACCGAGCCGACCGGGCCGCCGCCGTGAATTACCGGGACCGTCGTTCCGATCCGGCTTGCCACCTGGGCCGCCGTAGACTCATCACCGGCGGTGGCCAGCTCGTCGCGCCGGCGGAGAAGCTGGTCGACCGCCCTTTCGATCCATTGGTCGGCGGCAGCCAAAAGACCCATCCGCCACAGCGCGACCAGCATGGGTACGGCCATGGCGCCGAGGGCTGCTCTGGGCTGAGGTATGTCAGCCGGGACGGGCAGTAGCGGCGCTCGCCAGCTTTCGGCCAATTGCGCCAGTTCACCCCCGCTGGCGACCACGACCATCTTGGCACCGGCCAGCGCCGCGTCGGAGGCTGCCTCGATCGTCTCCTCCGTCCCCCCGGAGGCGGACACGGCAAACACGAGCGAGCTTTCGCCCACGAAGTTGGGGCACTCGTAACCGTTGACCAGCGTAACGGGCACGGCCAGAAGCGGTGAGGCAACGGCGGCCAGGACTTCCCCAGCCATCCCACTGCCACCCATGCCGATCACGACGACGTTTTCGATCTCCTCCCGGGCCGGGAGGCCCGAAACGCTCGAGGTGCGCCGGAAGGCGGCCTGAACTTGCTCGGGGAACGTCTCGGCCAGGGCGAACATGCCAACGCTGTCGAGCACGGGCATGGCGCTATCCCTCCGGGCTCGGCTCGAAGTTGAGCCTTATGCCCTCAACCTCAGCCTTTTTGAGAAGGCGGTCGTGCTCCTCGCCGCTCAATTCTTCGGAGTCGTCGATGAGCATGTCGGGGATCCCGTCCTTGATGGCGTAACGACGGCGGAGCCTGGGGTTGTACAGGCTGCCCTCGTCAGCAAAGTAGTAGAGCGGGCCTTTGTCGATGGGGCAGGCCAGGATCTCGACCAGGAGGGGGTCGAGCACGGCTAAGCCAGTTCCTTTATCCAAGCCAGGACCTCCTGGGTATGGGCGTCACAACTCGACCGGTGCTTTGCCTCCACGTTCAGGCGCACCAGCGGCTCAGTGTTGGAAGGCCGAACGTTGAACCACCAATCGCCGAAGTCAACGGTGACCCCGTCCAGGTCGGACTGGAGGGCTTCGGGATGGTCGCGAGCCATCCTTTCGGCGATCCCGCGGACGATGGCGGCAGGATCGGCGACCTCGGTATTGATCTCTCCCGAACCGGCATAACGGTCAAAGGGCTTACGCAGCTCGGACAGAGGGATGCCCGCCTTGGAAATGACCTCCAGCACCACGAGGGCAGCGATCGATCCAGAATCAGCCCTGTAGTTGTCCCGGAAGTAGTAATGGCCAGAGTGCTCGCCCCCGAAGACGGCCCCGCTTTGAGCCATTAGCGCCTTTATGAAAGAGTGGCCTACGCGGGTGACGACGGGCGTCCCGCCGTTTTCCCGGATGATCTCGGGCACCGCCTTGGAACAAATCAGGTTGTACAACACCGTCGCGCCCGGGTACTTCTCCAGCATGGCCTTGGCCACGATGGCAGTGGTCGTGGACCCGCTCACGGGTTGCGCTTTGTCGTCGACCACAAAGCAACGGTCCGCGTCCCCGTCGAAGGCCAGGCCCACATCGGCCCCTTTTTCCAATATCCTGGCTTGCAAGTCGCGCAAATTGGCGGGTTGGATGGGGTCTGCTGGGTGATGGGGAAAAGTACCGTCGAGCTCAGGGTAAAGCATGTCCAGCTCAAAGGGCAGGCCCTCAAAAACGGCCGGGACCACCAGGCCCCCCATCCCGTTGGCCGTGTCGGTGATGACCCGGAGCGGCCTCAGGGCAGGCACATCGACGAAACTGCGCACCTTGGCCGCGTAATCTGCCAAGACGTCGCGATGGCTGACCGTCCCCCGTTGGCCTTCGGGGACCGTAGTTAGGTTGCCGGACTCGATGGCCGCCCGGATGTCGGCCAGGCCCGTCTCGATCCCCACCGGCCGGGCCCCGGACAGGCAGAGCTTTATCCCGTTATAGCGGGCCGGGTTGTGAGAGGCGGTGAACATGGCACCCGGAGCGTCCAAGGCGCCGCTGGCATAGAACATCTCGTCGGTCGAAGTGAGCCCCAGGTCCACCACGTCAACGCCCGCCGACGTGACGCCCTCGGTGAACCCTGCCACCAGTTCCGGCCCTGATGGCCTCATGTCCCGGCCCACCACGATCCGGGGGCTGTTGGCAAAGGCGGCGAACGCGGCGCCCACCTGGCGAGCCAGGCCAGCGTTCAATCCCTCCGGCACCACCGCCCGGATGTCGTAAGCCTTAAACACGTCGTCCAGAGAACCCATGCCGGCCGCAACCTTAGCCTGTGCCGGACCCAGACCTGCAGGTGATCCCGCGGGAGCCTGAGCGGCACCCACCGGCGGCGGGCCCCAGAGCCCCGTGACCGGGCCGGCACCACCCTCCACCGGGCCGGCACCAGTTCCGGTTGGGCCGGGGCCATCACCAGTTCCGGTTGGGCCCGGGAGGAGGGGGTGCCGGTAATGGCCGTCCGTCCCGAAACGGTCGGGGTCCGGGTACCGGGGACCGACGGCACCGGCGCCCCGCCCCAAAGAGCCCAGTAACGCGCCGGCCATGACTGCCCGGGGCCGGCGGATGAGCAGCACCAAGCCGGCCAAGCCGAGGATGGTCAGCGCCCAGCCCTCGTAATCCACCGGGGTATACCCGTACCACATGTGCACGTGGTGGGAGGTGGGGATGACAACCATCAGGTTCGGGCTCACCCTGTAAGGCCCTTTGGCCCCCTGCACCTGCCAGTTGGGGAAGTAGGAGATCGTTACCACCACTGGGGCCCCGGTGCGCGACACGTTGAAGTCGATGGAGGCGTTGTGCTCGACGATGTCGCTCACCTGCGTCTGGGGGGCGGGGTTGACAGGCAGGGTGGTGGCGTCATAAGCGACCCTGGCCCAGCTGCTCGGCCCGCTGGCAGCGACATAGACGTCCCAGTCGCTCGGGTCGTCGTACCACGTCGTCATGTACTGCAGGTAATGGGGCTGGGGAGCATTGTTCAGGCTCTTCATGACCACCGGCCAGTTGGGCAACGGATGAACGCGGGGGGCATCGAGCACCCGGTAGATCTTCCAGTAGCGTTGCTGGCCGCCCGTCACGCCGCTACCCCCGCTGCTCGTGTAGTTGACCTCAAAGGGCCCGAGGGTGGCCAGGAGCTTCAGAGAGGGGTCGGCATCGGCCTGCTGCTGGATACTCGGCGAAAGAGCCATGAAGTACTTGACGCCCAGCATTTGCAGGTGCTGGACTCCGAGGGTTACCTCGCGGGTGCTCGGGTAGGGCAGCCCCACCATCGGGTTGGATGGGGCGAGCGAAAGCTCGGATTGGTTGAGGAAATGGAACGGCGTGGTGGCTGAGGCCTCGTAGTAAAGACCTTCCATCGACCCGATGCAGCCATTGGTCCAGTACGGCAGCGTGGTCAGGGCGTCGGGGGTACCGTAGTCGTTCATCTCCGACTGGTACTCCCACATGAGGCTGCCGCAGCCGTAGGTCTTCGACAGCTTGTCCATCTCGGCCACGATCTGTTGGAACTCGGGCCAGCGAGGCTTGGAACAGCCGATGTCGGAGGCATTGCAGCCCGCCTGGTACCCGCTGTAATTCCAGGTGATCCAGCTCGGGATGTACGACGCTGATTTTTGCTGGAACCCGAGGAAGCCGACGGTGCCCCCGCCCATGTGCTCGCCGGGCAAGGCCCGGAGCGGGAAGAGCACCCAGCCGAGCACCAGCAACAGGACCAGCAACGGCCCGGGGAGCATGGCGTAGCGGAAGGTGATCGTGTAACTGCTCACCCGTTCTGCCACCAAGATGTAGGCCTCGGCCACGGCCAGGGCGGCCAGCAGGTACAGGGACAGGAACCAGAAGGGCAGTACCCGGGCGTTCCACAAGATGCTCTGGGGCATGACCCGGAACGCGACCGCCGCCAGCACGGCCAAGACGGCAAAGAGCTCCCCGATGCGGCGCCGGCGCGAAATGCTGAGCATGGCGCCTATCCCGGCCAGGATGAAAAGCCACGTGTCGCCAGACGGGAACAAGGTTGACGTAAAGCTGGTTATGCGCTGGTAGCCCATATTGGTTACATAAGGGAACCGTTCCTCGAACGGCCACGCCCACCACGCGGCCAGCAGCACACCGACTACGCCGGCCGGTAGCGCCCACCACACAATGGGCCGCCAGTCCCGGGCGCGGAGCGCCTGCATCAGCACCAGCACGATGGCGCCCACCACCGCGAACATGAACGGATCGATATGGGACATGAAGGCGCAGGCCAGGATCACCGCGGCCCAGGCACGGTAGCGGCCCGTCTGCAAGCCACGCATGACCAGGCCGAGGAAGATGAGCGCGAAGCACAAGCTCCACCCGTCGGCAAACTCGCCGGCCAGGGTCGAGGCTATGTTGCCCCCGTAGATCGAGTACTCGGTGCCGAACATGTACGGCAGCACCGCGGCCGCCAGTACGGCCGGGATGGGGAAGGGCGCCCGGGAGATCCGCCCCATGAGCCACGCGGCCACCGGCATAAGGATCATCGGGGCGGCCGTTACCAGCTTGAAGGCAATGTTGTAGGGGATCAGCTGGGCGAGCCCCACGGCTGAGTAGATGGGCAACGGGAAGTAAAACGTGACGGCGGGGAAGCCGTCCCAATTGGACGAGGTCCACCCAGTCAGGCGGAAGTTGGGGAGCAACTGGTGCATGGCGACCCAGGGCAGGAGTATGTGGGCACCCGTGTCGCCCCCCGAGATGGTGGTGTTGCGGAGCAGGTTAGAGGGCTGGAACCAGACGAACATGAAGACCACGCAGGCCGTGACCACCGAGAAGGTCACCAGTCCTTCGGGCTTGGCCAGCGGTGCTGCTTTGGCCCCCAGCCAGCGGCTCGCCCTGGACAAGGCTTCGTATGAGCGGCGCTGGGGGTAGTCGATTGCCCCCTCACTACCGTCGCCGTCTCCGTCCCCGGGCGCTCGGGCCGGCTCGCCCGCCCCCTCTTTCCACGCGCCTTGCGGCGCCCCCCCTGTAGTGCGAGGCAGAGCCTCCTCGCCCGTGTAAGTCATTACGCCATTGTTACCCGTGCGGCGGCTCGGGGAAAGATCGCCCGCCAAGCGGGGCCCTTACTGGCGGGGCCCTACAGCTCCGGCCACGAATTTCCAACTGCCGGCCGGCTCAGCAGCCATCCGGCTGCCTGCCTGGTCAGCGCCCGACAGCCGCCAGGTCGAGGACACCGGCCAGCGACGTCGTGCCCTCACTTGTCTCCCACCAGCGCAAGTCGCACCCCGAGCAGCTGTGCAACCTCACCTGCTCACCGCCGACCGTCATTTCGATGACCACCAGTTCTTTGATCCGGCAGTTTGGGCACTTCATTGTGCTGCTCCCTTCGACCCCTTCTCCAACCGCCTCGAGCGCGCGAGGCGACCCCTAGATCATCGGCAACGGCGGCTCCAGACCTTAGGCTGGTTAAGGAAGCATTGACGACCACCGGCAAACTACGGCTACAGCTTCCCGTGCCCGGCCTAACCCGCCCGCTTCCGGCGCCGGTCCAGAGCCTCCAAGAGGTAGCCCAGCCCCTCGGCAAACTGGCGGGGCGTGGTATAAGCAGCCAACTCCTCGGCCAGGCTCCCCGCCTGGTGGCTCGGCGGCTTCCAGCCAGCTCGGGAGGCCTCCAGAGCGGCAAAGCCGACCGTGTAGGTTTGCAGTGCCGCGTAGGCCCGCCGGGCCGCCCCTTCGCCGAGCCCGGCGCTGCGGAGGACTTCGAGCATGGCAGCCATCCGCTCAATGGCGGCCGGAGACATCACCGGGTGACGTAGGTAGACATGCAGGGCCGCCGGCTGGGTGGTGAGGAGCCGGCGCAGGTTTTCCGCCGCCTCGGCCGTCCAGGCACTCCAGTCCGCGGGGTCGGCGTGGGGCCGCCAGACGCCGGCCAGGAGATGATCAACCACCTCCTCCAGCAGGTCGTCTTTGTCTCGCACGTGGCGGTACAGCGACATAGGGGAGACGCCCAGCCCGGCCGCCAGGCTCCTTATGGTCAGCTCTCGGTAGCCGCCCGCTTCAACCACGCTCCTGGCTGCCTCGACCACAGCCTCTCTGGAGATAGACCCCCAGGGCGCCCTCTGGCCCGGCACCCTCGGCGCGCTCACCACTCCGCCGTCTGGGACAGCTCAGGCCCGAACGGGCCTCCTTCGGCATACCTCATACCTGACGCATACATGTACACACCACCAGCTATAGTGGTGCCTAAGAGTAGTGTACGTGTACGCATTGGTGACTGGCCACAGGAGGCGTAGATGATAGAAGCCCTGGTCGTTGGGATATTAGCGGTTCTCGTCGTCATGTCACTGGGCTTCGCCGCTTGGGCCGCGTTCATTGGGGGGCTCGGCGTGCTGACCGGGGCACGCTGGGAACGCTGCCCTCACTGCCACCATTATGGCCTGGTCAGCGTGGGAGATCTCCACGAGCGCGGCTGCCCGCCCCGCCCTCTCGCCCCTTTGGCTCGGGTACGGCCCGCTCCTCGAGGCCAGGACTGGGCCCCGCAGGACTAGCCTAGGCCAGGCAGGGCAGCGCCGGCTCAGAGCGATCCAAGCCTCCGAGCCCGAGACAAGCCGCCCAGCCCGATCCAAGCCGGGCCACCCCAAGCCGGCCAGCCGCTGCCGACCAGCCGCTGCCGGCCCGGCCGATTTGAGGGTGTTGTGAAGGTCCTGTGCAGGTCGCGTGAAGGTCAGGTAACAGTTCGCCGTTCTTGGGCGGGGAACGGGTATGCCGTATTTACGCCACGCGTGCTCGCAGCCGCTGGCTCCACCGATTGAGGAGGTTGACGTTTTGTTGCAAAGAAAGTTGGTAAGAACAACAATCGGCCTGGCAACATTGACCGCTCTGGG
>JAKAWM010000253.1 GCA_021827285.1 Actinomycetes bacterium
TCTGAGGGAGACAGCCAGAGCAACCAGGCTGACGATGACGCCGGCCACAGTTGACCCGACCACAGGTATCAGGTCGAACAGGGCGACCGTCAGGGCCAGGAGTATGGGGTAGGGGATGCCGAACGCCAGGGTCCACAGGTAGGTGCCGAGGCCGGCAATCATGGAAGTGAACAGATTGCCGAGGAGGTAACCGCCGATCCCAGCGGTCACCTCGTCGAGCAGGAGACCGAAGCGGGGGCGGCGGCTGCTCGGCACGAGGTGGACGAAGAACCGCTTGATCGCTGGCCACGCGGCCAGGAAGTAGACAGTGAGCACCGTCACCACTAGGAACGAGCTCACGGCGGAGAGGGCCTTCTTGCCCGCTCCCAGGGCACCATTTTCAAGGGTCGAGGCCAGGCTCCCAGCGCCTGACCCGCTCAGGTAATAGCTGAGGTGGAGGTCTGCGGCTATGCGGCCGATCGTTCCCCTGCCCGTTGCCACCTGGTGCCTCCAGATCGGCACCTGCTTGGTCAGCTCATTGATCTCGCTTTGGATGGGCGAAATGGCCGAGTAGACAAACCCGGCTATGACCCCGGCACCCACCAGGACGACGATCAGGACGGCCAGCCGGCGCCTCACTCGGTGCTCCACCAGAGAGTCGATGATCGGTTCGACACCGACGGCTATGAACAGCGCCAGGAAGACGAGGACAAGGGTGCTCCGGATCGAGTAGACGGCGGCTGCCAGCGCCAGAGCCACCAAGACGCCCGCTGCGGTAACGAAGCCGGCCACGAACGGGTGCTGCCGATCGAATGGCCTCCCATCCCGCCTTGTTTGCGCCCGGCGGGCGCTGTCCGCCTGGGCACGCGCTGCGGGTAGCGGCGTGGGACCAGTTGGAATGGGGTGCTCGCGCATGACAGGGGGTGGCTCGGCCACTTAGCCGATCGTACCCAGAGCGATGTCCGCTGCCACCGCTTTGTCCCTGTCCACCTTGATCTGCACCACGGGAGCTCCCCCCACGACGACCTGGTAGTTGCCCTCCGGGATGTCGGCAAAATGATAGCTGCCGGCGCTGTCCGTCTCTGTTGTGGTCACGCTAGCGCCCTTGTCGTCCTGCAGCGCCACCGGTACCGCTGCCAGCCAGCCCCCTTTCGGGCCGGTGATGGCGCCGTAGACGTGCCCCAGGCGAGCTCCCCCTTGGCCGTTCTGAGGGGCGGTGGGCGCGTAGCCGTTGGTAGCGGCCGGAGTGGCCGGAGCGGCTGGAGTGGCCGCAGCGGCTGGAGTGGCCGCAGCGGCTGGGCGAATGGGCGATCTGACCAGGAGGCCCGCCACTGGTTCGGGAGCGAGGATGGGAGAGGGTGGTTCGGAGACAGGTGGAGCCGGTCCCACCGCGACAGGTGGAGCCGGTCCCACCGCGACAGGTGGAGCCGGTCCCACAGTGGCTGGTATGTCCGCGGATCGGATCAACAGCGCCATCAGCCCGGAGGCCAGAGCCACGATCGCGGCGACCAGCAGTACCTCGTGGGTGGCGTCGAAGATGCTCTGCCGGATGACCCTCGATACGCTGGACCGAAGTCCAGGAGCGATCTCAGCCAAGGCCTGAGCCGTCTGGCCCTGCGTGACCCTGCTGATGATCTGCGGCGTCTGGTCCACTAGTCGAGGCAGCCCGGCTACGCCATTGTTGATGTCGTCCGTTAGGCGGGTGGCGAAGATGGAGCCGAAGACGGCTACGCCCACGGCGGTACCCACCTGGCGAAGCGCGGAACTTGTCCGGGAGGCAACCGCGGCCAGTTGGGGTCGAACTGTGGCAGCGGCTGCGCTGGCCAGGCGGGGATTGACCAGCTCGAGGCCGATCCCGGCCAGGGCAAGGCCCGGCGCCATGTCCGACCACGTATTGATGACCGATGACCGGCTCATGAGCCAAAAGCCACCGGCCACAAGTACAAGTCCGGCACAAACCAGCGCCCGCAGCGGGAGGTGGCGGTCCAGCCAGCCGGCGATGGGTAGGAAGGGCAACGTCATCCCGGTCAAGATGAGCAGCCGCAGGCTCAGTGCCCCTACCGAGTAGCCCAGGCCGTCGGCCATGTACAGGACCAGGAACATGAACGTCCCCATTACGGCCATTGACAGCCCGAAGGCGGCAATAGAACTTCCACTGAAAGTACGCTGCCGGAAGAGGGAGATGTCGAGCATCGGGTCGGTCTCGGTGGCTTCGACCCCGACGAAAGCCACCAGCAGCAAGCCGGTACAGGCAAAGCACGCCAATACACCGCTCTGCGACCAGCTGGACTGGGTGGTGCGGACGAGCCCGATCACCAAGATGGCGATGGCCGATGTGAACAGGGCCAAGCCGCGCCAGTCGTGATGGCCTCTCCGAGCACCGGGCGCCGGCCGCCGCCCCCCACTTGCCGCCTCCCGCCCGGTACTTGCGAAGCTGGCCGCAAGGAGCGGCTCCCTGATGGCGATGACGCCGACGACGAAGGCGGCCGCCCCGATCGGCAGGTTCAAAAGGAACACCCACTGCCAGCCCAGGTAGGACGTGACCAGGCCACCGATGCCAGGTGAAAGCCCAACGGCTAGGCCCGTCAGCAGGCCCCAGAGGGCGAGGGCCAGCTTCCCGCCGCCTCCCCGGGAAACCTGCATGAGCAGGGCCGGGCCGGTGGCGAACAGCATGGCCCCGCCAAGGCCTTGCACCACGCGGGCACCGATCAGGGCCGCGGGCGACGGGGCCAAAGCTCCGAGCAGGGAGCCAAGCATGAAGACGGCGATACCGATGAGGAACACTGATCGGCGACCCTCGCGGTCGGCCACATAACCAGCGGACAGCACGAACACCGCAATTGTCAGCACGAAGGCTTCGAGCACCCACTCGAGTTGCGGGAGGGAGGCCCCCAAGGAGTGGCGGATGGCCGGGAGGGACACGCTTACCGCCATGAAGTTGATGAGCAGCATGAACGTAGCGAGGCTTACCGCCAGTAGGACCCCCCATTTCTTGCCCACGCGACCACATCCTCCTCGGCCGATTGCCGGCCCTTTGGCTATAGGTTCGTGCTCTGAGCTGCCACGTTACTTATATGTTCGGCTAGCAAAGGGGCTAACTTGTGCCATCCGTGCCCCCCAGCGGGGGCCAGTCACCGGCCCTGGGCCGCGCCCGAGCCCGTCGCCCGTTCTGGGGAGGTCCGCGGGCAGCGCAGGGCTTGCCTGCACGTGAAAGGGAGGCGCCATCTGGGTACTCTGGTGCCGTGAGCGTCGTGCCCGAGCTTGAGGTAAAGCCCCTGGCGCCACCCGAGCCGCAGCTTGACGGTGACCATGAGCGGATGGCTCACATAGTGCTCGAGGGCTTTCAACCTGACGAAGGCGACTACGTGCCGGCGGGACCGAGCGTGGTCGAAGGGATCGTCAACGGCACGCCTGTCCGGGCGCTCTGCGGCAAGGTGTGGGTGCCCGGGCGAGACCCTCAGAAGTACCCCTTGTGCCCCACTTGCAAAGAGATAGCCGGGCATTTGGGGTGGTCGGTCCCTTCCAGTTAGCCCTTTTTGCCATTTTGTGGCCGGGCCCGGGCGAGCCGTTGCCAGCTGGCTGCGGAAGGTCATTATGCCGACGTAGGCAGCTCATTTGACGTGGTTGCCGACGGGACCTGCCTTCGTTCTTTACCGCCCAAGCAATTGCTGCCAGCATCACCGCCAGGGCGTCGCCTTTCGTCAAAGGAGGAAAAAGGCGAAAGCTAGCGTCAAGGCCCCTCCGGCGCGGGCCGATATCACCTCTGTAGGGCTCCGTCATCTGTCCAGAGCAGTTGTTCGCGGGCCAACTGGAGTGAAATGCGGCGAATTGGGCCCCGTAATAGACGCGCCCTTCGGCAGGGTGGCTGGACGCGGAAGCGGCCGTCGATCGCTGGTGCCGCCTTTATCGGGTTTGCTTTGCTTGGAGTTGGTGCCGGGGTTGTCACGAGCGTCGCGGCAGCTTCAGCTAAGCACCAGAGCGAGGCCCTGCCGCTCCCCGGGATGACCACCGCGCAGGTAGCTCCCGTGCCTGCCAGCGCTGCGCTGGCCAACGGCGGGCACAGGACGGCCGCCAACCTGTCGGGTAGCAGCAGCCGTCCGGGCAACAGTCCGCGCAACCGGCACCCCAAGCCAGCTCGCGAGCGTCTCCACCCGCCCCTTAGGGCTGGCTCGGTTAGGCGTTCCCCTGAGGGCCGGATGACCTACTTCGCCTCGTCTGCCCGGGGCGTGGTTCCAGGGGCCCCGCCCACGACCGGGCCTACGCTGCCGCCCACCAGTGCAGCCACGACCACGACGGCCGCTCCCACCACGACCACGACGGCCGCCTCCACCACGACCACGGCCGCCTCCACCACCACTACCACGACGGCTGCCACGACCACGGCCGCTCCCACCACGACCACGACGGCTGCCCCCACCACCACGACCACGACGGCTGCCACCACCACCACGACCACGGCAGCCACTACCACTACGACCACCCCCACCACGACCACTACGACTGCCGCCACAACCACGACGGCTGCCCCCGCGACGACTACGACCACCGCAGCCACCACCACTACGGCCGCCCCCACTATTGCATAGAGCTGGCTCT
>JAKAWM010000254.1 GCA_021827285.1 Actinomycetes bacterium
CATGACAGCTTCCCACAACAAGTCCGGTGCAAAGGGCCCAAGTCGAAATACTCCACCATGCACGCCGTTGCGGGCCAGCTCGCCTTCTGGCCCGCAACCGCGCAACCGGTAGCCACCCGGCTGCGGCTCGCCCCCCTGTCCATTGGTATCGATCCCACGAGGGGACCTTTCCCAACTCGCACACGACGCCGCTGCAACCGCTTTCTACCACTTTCAACCCGGGCGCTAACAGGTTGGCAGGTCATCTTCTCGTTCTTCCGATATGGGAAGTTTGCGCGCGCGATTAGTGTTACTCATCCTGACTGGTAGGACAAAAGTGGTCAAACTACCACTTAGAGCACCGGCGCTAGCTCGCAGAGCCCCGGGCAGGAGATCCCCGTCAGGCCCCAATTAGGCTGGCTCAACATGCCCGACATCTCTCTCGGCAGTACCACCCCCGAAACGGTGCTGCCGCCTCCCCCAGCGGACGCCGTCCAGGCCTTGGCGGAGGCACAGGGACAGGGGACACGTAAGGCGGTGGCAGCCGTGGCCGCTCGCTGGCCCAGGTACCTGGCCGCGTGGGCCGCTCTCGCCGAGCTCACCGAGGCCGACGACCCCGTGGGCGCATACGCTTTCGCAAGGACCGGCTACCATCGCGGCCTCGACGCCCTGCGCGCCTCTGGCTGGCACGGTTCAGGTTATGTCCGCTGGCGGCACATACCCAATCGAGGCTTCCTGTCCAGCCTGGACGCTTTGCGCCGTCTTTCCGGCGCCATCGGTGAGACTGACGAAGAGGAGCGTTGCGCAGCGTTCCTCCGCCAACTCGACCCAGAAGAGAAACGCTGGGAGGGCGCACAGCCGAGGCCCTGAGGCTCGGCCCCCGCCCGAGGACTACTGTTCCCCGGTATGGAACAAGAGACACCGGGCGCCGGCTCGGCTGGCCATGAGCCCAGTCCCGGTCCTGGTAAGCCCGCACCCCTCGGAGCGGCACCACCGCCGGCTCCAGCCCTAACCCGAGCGAGCGCCGTGTGGACGGCCACCGCCTTTGGCTTGATCCTGCTGGTGGTGGTGCTCGTGTTCATACTGGAGAACCTCCAGGACGTGAAGGTCAATTTCTTTACCGTTCACTGGAGGATCCCCCTCGGTATCGACCTTTTGCTGGCAGCCTTGCTGGGCGGCTTGGTCGTGTTCACCGCCGGGGCGGTCCGCCTCCTCCAACTGCGTCGTCAATCCCGCCGGAAGTCAAAGAGCTGAGCCCACGCCCGCCCGGTACTTACCCCCGGCCCATCCCCGCCACCGGGCGCTGAACGGTCCCCACGCACGACGGGAGCAGCCACAGTGCCCATGTCCGCGCTCTGGGCCTGAAAAGAGGCACTAGCGGCTCCTTGGGCTAAAACGGTAAGACAGCGTCAAGCTTCAGGAATGAAGCGTGTACCCGACAAGGAGGGCTGGATGGCCGGCCGTATAGTCTCCCGTTCACCCCAGCGCCCAAGCGTGGTGCTGGTGGATACCCCCGAAACCGACGCGGACGCAGTTGCCAAGGCGGCCGGTCGGGCCCGCGAGGCCCAGGCGACTTGGGCGACGGCGGCCGCTACGGACCGGGCCAGTGCCCTGGCGGCAGCGGCAGCCGCCCTGGCGACCGCCGCCCCCGAGCTCACCGAGCTGGGGATCGCCGAGGTGGGCAAGCCCCGAGGGGAGATGGCCGGGGAAGTGGCGCGCGGGGTCAACATCCTGCGCTATTACGCCCAAGCCAGCTTGGACAGCGACGGCGAGACCTATCCCTCTCCCGACGGGCGTTCCCTGCTGGTGTCCCGCCGCCGACCTCACGGCGTAGCCGGCCTTGTCACCCCCTGGAACTTCCCCGTGGCCATACCTCTATGGAAGGCCGCTCCTGCGCTGGCTTATGGCAACGCCGTGCTCCTCAAGCCCTCGCCCGAGGCTACGGCGGTGGCCCTTTTCCTGGCTGAAGTGCTCGGCCAGGCCGTCCCAGAGGGCCTGTTCCAGGTCCTGCCCGGCGACGCTGAAACCGGCCGCGCCCTGCTCGGAACGGTGGACGCCATTTCCTTCACCGGGTCGGTAGCCGTCGGCCACGAGGTGGCGGCTGAAGCAGCGAGGCGAGGTCTCCCCGCTCAGGCTGAGATGGGAGGCCAGAACCCGACCATCGTCCTGCCCGATGCCGAACCGGAGGTGGCCGCCGCCATCGTGGCCCAAGCCGCCATGGGTTACGCGGGCCAGAAGTGCACAGCCACGTCCCGTGTAATAGTCGTCGGCGACCAGCCAGCTTTTACCAGCGCGCTCCACGCGGCTGTTGAGAGCCTCCCCATAGGAGACCCCGCGGATGCCCAGGTCGTGGTAGGGCCCGTGATCGGCGAGCGGGCTAGAGGCGCAGTACTGCAAGCCATGGCGGAAGCCGAGCGGGATGGCGGCAAAGTCCTGGTCGGCGGCAAGGTCCTGGGGGGCGGTGAGCTGCCAGGCGAGGGCTATTTCGTGCGCCCGGTCCTGGTCCACGACCTGCCGCCCGACCACCGCCTGGCTCAGGAAGAGGTGTTCGGGCCCCTGGCCGTGGTCCTACCGGCCCAGGATGTCGACCAGGCGGTCGCCATCGCCAACGGGGTGCACCAAGGTTTAGCCGCTGCCGTGCTCACCAGCGACTTAGACCTGGCCCTCCAGGTCACGCCTCGCCTGCAGGCTGGTCTGGTGAAGGTCAATGCGGCTACGTCAGGGGTCGATTTCTTCGCCCCCTTTGGCGGCATAAAGGCTTCCAGCCTGGGGCCAAGAGAGCAGGGCAAGGCGGCCCGGGAGTTTTACACCTGGGCCCAGACCGTCTCCATCGCCCCCCTCTCACGCCGGTCCTGAAGGGCGCCTGCGGCTCTTCTGCACCGCCGTGGTTCGCAACCCGATCAAGGCCGGGAGCGGCTACCGTCGGGGCCGATGGCTGAGACGGTACCCCTCGGGCGGAGCAGGCGGGCAGCCCGGCGCATCTGGCAACTCGGCTACGGGGCGGCCGGTTGGGTGCTCATGGGCCTAGCCGGGATACCCTGCTGGGCTCTCGTCCGCGTGCTCCCCAAGCTGTCGTGGCGCTGGGGCGTCACCCGCGCCGCCCTCAAGGTCATCCGCCTAGGACTTGGCATCTCGATCAGGACCAGCGGTGACCTACCACCCCCCGCCCAGCCTTGCGTGATAGTTGCCAATCACCAGAGCATCCTCGACTCGTTCGTGCTCCTGGAGGTGTTCGGGGAACCTGTCGTGTTCGTGGCAGGCGGGGTTTTCGCCCGCCAGCGAGTCACCGGGCCCTTCCTTCGCCGTCTCGGGTGCGTCTTCGTGCGCATGGAAGCGCTCCGGCGTGAGGCCATCAGGGCCTCGCTTGAGACCCTGGCCGACTTGGCCCGCTCCGGGCAGCGTTTGGTCATTTTCCCAGAAGGAGGCCTCGTCGCCGGCCCCGAGCTGGGGCGCTTCCAGCTGGGCGCCTTTGTGGTCGCGGGCATGGCCAAGTGCCCGGTCTTACCCATCGCTATCGTCGGGACCAGGGCTGTGCTCCCGCCGGGTGCTCGGCTGCCCAGGCACAGCCGCGTTAGCGTGCGGGTAGGCGAGCCGATGCGGGCAGAGGGTAGCGAATGGGCGGCCGCTCACCGGCTAGCCGACGAAGCTCGTCAGGCTATCGAGAACATGCTGAAAGGCCCGCGGCCCGAGGAGGAGGGCGACGGGTAGCTCGGGATATCTCAAACCCCCCAGCTCCGTTGCCTGCCAGTAAGCAGTTACTATTCAACCGTCCAGGTAGTGCCGGAGCGCAGCAGCGCAGCGAGGTCGCCCGGCCCCTTTTTGACCCTGGCCGCCGAGAGCTGGTCGGAAACGAGGGTACCGTAGTCGGGGCGGTCGATGCAGCGGAAGACGCCGATGGGAGTGGGCTCGTGGGGCCCGCTCGCCAACCGGGAGAGTGCAAACGCCGCGCTCGGATCGGGACGCGACTCGTCATGGACAAGCAAGCGGTCCTCTCCGACTTCGGCCACGTTTACGATGACCGCGCTCCCCTGCTCGTCGATGAGCACGCCCTTTTCCCCCTCGGGGCCAAAACGCACCGCCTTGCCGTGCTCGAGGGGGATGAGCATAGAAGGGCGGTTGTCCTTCGAGGTGATGGCTTCGAAGGCAGCGTCGTTGAACACGTTGCAGTTCTGGTAGACCTCCACGAGGCTCGCCCCCCGGTGCTCGTAGGCCCGCCGGAACATCTCCATCATGTGCTTGCGGTCCATGTCGTGGGTGCGGGCCACGAACGACGCCTCGGCCCCGAGGGCCAGCGACACCGGGTTGTAGGGGTGGTCGAGCGACCCGAAGGGGGTTGACTTGGTGACTTTGCCGGCCTCGGAAGTGGGCGAGTACTGGCCCTTGGTCAGCCCGTAAATCTGGTTGTTGAACAGGATGATGGTGAGGTTGACGTTGCGGCGCAGGGCGTGAAGGAGATGGTTGCCCCCGATCGAAAGCGCATCGCCATCGCCGGTGATGACCCACACGTGGAGGTCCGGGCGCGACACCGCTATCCCAGTAGCAAAGGCCGGGGCACGGCCGTGGATGGAGTGGACCCCGT
>JAKAWM010000255.1 GCA_021827285.1 Actinomycetes bacterium
CCCGCCTGTTCAACCTGCGCCATTACCCCATGAGGAGCGAGGCCCAAATGCGCCGGCGCCTGGAGACCGACCGCGCCGGTTTGCGACGCGGTCCCAGCAATTACCATTACGAAAACATGGCGTCCTGGCCAGAGCGCCTCATCATCCCGCCCGACAAGCTCCATGTTGATCGCGGCGGGGAGTTGGACCCGGCACCGGTCTTTGACTGGCGCGCCATTTATGGTCGCTGAGCGGCACTTGGGGCCAGCCCGCAGAGGGTCAGGGGCGCGCCTGACGTCCACATGATCACCAGCTTGGCGGCCCGGTCGTTGTAGCTCAGGTAGGCGGATCCGCTCGGGGGCATTGACAGTTGGGCGGGGTTGGTTGCCGGCGGCCCCCGGTATGGAGCTATCACGGCAGCCACATAGTTTGTCAGTCCCGGTAGGGCGGGGGCTGCCTGCACGTGCACCGAGGCGGAAGCATCATGTGGCAGGAGCTGGAGCCAGATCTGCACCGGCTGGCCGACCGTTTGGGGAGAAAAGACCACGCAACCCTTACCAGTAGGGGTGGCCAGGGAGTAGCTGTTGCCGAGCAGGCTGAGGCGGCCATTTGAAAGTGGCGCCCGAGTCAGGCTCACCGACAGGAGGGTACGGGCATTGGCCAGGTCAACGGGCGTCAAGGTGGCCGGAGGCAAGAGGTGGGAGCGCTCCAAGCCAACCAGCGCGGCGGCCGTGATATTGGGTTCGAGGGTAATAGGCCGCGCCTGCGGGCCCGCCACGTCCTGGGTACCCGCGGCCAGGAGACTTGCGGCGGCCTCGGTGTCTATCTTGAGCCCCTCCACGAGCCGGTCGCGCGTGCTCACGTAGGTCTGCGCCTGGCCAATATTGCCCAAAGCAGTGACTACCAGGAGGCCCACGGCCAACAACTTGGGCGCGAGCCCAGGGCCGAGGGAGCTGAGGACCATTGCCAGAACGGGCAATAGGAGGGCTAGGGCGATGTACACGTAGCGGGGGACAGCTTGCGAGTCGCCGAGCGCGTCTCTCCCGAGGGCCGCCAGGACGTAGAAGACGGTCGCCGCCACCGAAAGGGCGAGGGCGGACGGGTGCTTTAGCCAGAGGCGCTGCGAATGCCAGGCCAACCAGGCGGCCAGCCCGACCAGGATGGCGGCTCCGGCAGCTTCGAGATTGAAGGTCTGGCCCAGTGCTGAGGAGAGCCCGGTCCACACGTATGCCGGCAGGCCCGTAATGGTGGCTGAAGTGACCTGGTCAGCGCTCGAGTGAAGGCCCAGGCGGCCTATGAAAGCGAACCAGATCACCCAGCTCCCAACGGGCAACGCCAGGATGCGCAGCGCATCACGCCGGGACCGGCGGGCGAAGGTGAGCAATGCTCCCCCCGCAACCATGGCGTCACCCACGGTTGAGCACATAAGGCTGGCCAGCAGGGCCAGCGAGGCCAGGTTGTCGAGCCGCCGCCGAGCCGCCGCGTTGCTTCCCCCCACCAACCTGCTCCCAAGTACCGACCGGCTCCAGGGGGCGGCCCGGCCCCCGCCTACCGACCGGCTCCAGGGCGCCACCCAGTTGCCGCCGACCAACGGGTTTGCGCTTGCCGTCCTGCCCTCCCTTCTGGTTGCCGGCCTGCGCTCAAGCAAATCGAAAGCCAGTAGCCCGAAGAACACCGAGCCCACGAAGCCGATCTGGAAGCCCCAGACCAAGTCCTCGGCGCCTGCCCCCAGGAACCCGAGTACCCCCACTGCGGCCGTAGCCACCCAGGGGTCGGCTCCCTCTCGCCGGCACAGACGCCAACCCAGGTGCATCACCCCCGCCTGGGCCAGCAGCACGGGTATGAGGTACGGCCAGTACGTGCTCAGGTGGAAGACGCTGTAAAGGCCCCGCCAGAGCAAGATCGGGAGGGTGGACCAATGCTCGTTGTGGGGGAACCAAATCCCCCGCCGTGCTCCGGGAGCGTACCCTAGGCCCCGGCCCAAGAGGAACTGCCACTCGTCCCCGAAGAACCATATGTGGCGGTCCATGTAAGCCCAAAAGCCCACTGATCCTGCCAGCGTGCCAAGGTGGGCCCATGTGGCCAACCGAAGCGATAGTGACCTGCCCCCCGTCCCCACCGCTGAGGCCTGGTCCCCTGTCCCCTCCGGCAGCACCTCGCCCCCCTCCGGCAGCACCTCGCCCCCCTCCGGCAGCACCTCGTCCCCCTCCGGAAGCACCCCGTCCCCCGTCACCGCCAATGCCTCGTCCCCCACCGCTGGGGGCCCGTCCCCTGCCCCTCTGGTCAGGACCTTCCCAGCACCCTCCGGTAGGGGCCGCAGGCCGGAGGGGGAAGGTGTCAGCTCCGGCGGGGAGGCTGTCATCCCTGCCACAGCGTAATCGGGCCCATACCCGTGCCGCTCTCGGCGTTACGAACCATCGGGGCGCGCTGCCCATAAGGAGCACCGGCTCGCCCTAGTAGGCTGCCCACGGTGACCAGCGCGACGGGCGTGGATGAGCTGCGTATCGGGTGGGCGTCATATGCCGAAGCGGGTGACCCGCTGGCTGCCCTAACTGGCTGGCTTCTTCGGGCGGAGATGGCTTCCAGGCTCCCGGGGTTCTCCCCTCTGCTTTGCTACGGGCCGAACCGACCTGCGTGGGACGCCCCAGGCTTTACCGGTGAGCTGGCCGTGGGGGGCGCCGCCGGACAGGGTTCTAGCGGATTGGCAGAGCTGGACCTCTTGGCCGCGTCAGGCGCTTCCGCCCCGGCCCCGGTGGAGATGGGGGAGGGGGCGTCAGCCGATGTGCCCGTGGTAGCCGTTGCCCCTTACGCCGGCTGGGAGCTCGACGCGCGCCTAAGCGTTGGCCCTCCCTTTGGCATCCCCGAGCCAGCGCTTCTGGCGGCTCGGCACCTGCCCGCCAAGCTGAACGCGGACCGGGTGGCCTACCTCCGGGTGGTCCAGGGTTTGCCCTCACGCTACGTCTTGGTCGAGCCGGGCCACAGCGCGGCGGGGGGCCGTGAGCCGGGCCACAGCGCGGCGGGCCGTGAGCCGGGCCACAGCGCGGCGGACTCCGAGCCGGGCCACCGCGCGGCGGGCCCCGAGCCGGGCGGCCGTCCCCGGGGTGGGCTCGGCGACCAGCCGTGGGGGGAGCCGGGAGGTGGGCTGGAAGAAGCCCTCGAAGGCTTGACGCGCGCCTGCTCCAAGATGGCTGGTAATAAGCGTGTAGAAGTTGTGCGGTTGGCCCCCGGGCCGCTCCTGCTCGACGACCCCGAGGTGGAGGCCGTCCTCCTGGAACGTCGGGTCGAGACCGAAGAGGGCCGTTACCAGCCCGAAGACTGGCCCGGCTACGAGCAACGAGCCACCCTCCCCTTACGGGTGTCATGCCCCCTCGACCTGGTCGCCGCGGTAGCCGGTGCCGAAGCGGTGGTCGCGTCGACGGGGCCCCTGCTCGCCCTGGCCTGGTCGCTCGGGGTACCCCATGTGGCACTGGCTGAAGAGGAAAGCCCGGCGGGTGCTTTTGTAGCCTGGACAGGCGATGCGACGGCGCTGGCCGTGGAGCCGTCCGAACTGACCAAGACCATCGACCACGTACTGGCCCGGAGGGGGACGCCACCGGGGCTCAAGCGTCTGGAGGCGATAGTGGACCACTCCCTGGACGAAGCAGCGGAGACTATTGGAAAAAGGGCAGGCGAGCTGGCAGCCAGCGGTCGCACCAAGACCCAGCCTGAGGCGGTACTGGCCGAGCGGGTCCAGGAGCTCCGAGCGACGAATGACGCCCTCCGGCAACGCCTGGCCGCCGAGCGGCTGCTCTTTGCCGAGCGCGCCTCCCTCTTAGAACGGACCGCCCATTCCACTGTCGAATCGGCCATCCAGGCCGTCCAGGGCCAGGATGTCGTTACCCGCCGGCGCCTCGAGGTGGCGCTAAAGGAGATGAAGCGCCTCCAGGACGAGACGGCTGAGCAGCAGGCCGAGCTGCGGGCCATCCACGGCACCGCGGCCTGGCGCGCCCTGCAGCCGGCCCGGCAATGGTACGAGCGTCTACGCCGGGCCCAGGGCTGAGACGCCGAGATTGCCGGCTCTGATGCTGTCTGCCCGTCCCACCGCCTCCCTGTCCCTCTGGGACGCCGTGCGCGCTTGCCTGGCTGGCGATCATCCCGCGCCTTGTTTGGTTTTGGCCAGCGGTGATCCGGGCCACGTGCCCGAGCAGGCCCTGGTGGACTTGCTCGCCGGGCCCTTCGGCATCGGCGCCGTAACGCCTCTCCTTTACGATGCCCGGGGCAGGGTGATCGAGGCCGGCACCTACTTGGGGCCCGCGGGCACCGTCACCCCCTTCGGAGCCGGCTCGCCCCTCGGCGCGCCGGAGCTCGCCTTCCGCCGCGATGTGCCGGGCACCCTCTCGCCGGTAGTGGCCCTCGCCCCGGCCGCGTGGGAAGGGTTCGAGCCCAACCCGACCAGCACACTTGCGGATTTGCTGGCTCATGTTCAGGCCAAGGGACTGCGGGTCGTCTACGAGCCGACCTGGCACGTCCGCGCGCCGGAGAGCATCCCCGCCGGTCCCGTGACCGGTGGCCCCCG
>JAKAWM010000256.1 GCA_021827285.1 Actinomycetes bacterium
TTGGTAGCGACGAGAGGGCTTCTCGACGAGCTGACCCGGGTCGAGCTCGAGGGCGTGGTGGCCCAGCTGCTGACCCGCATCCGTACCTACGACATCCTCCCTGCGACGGTGACGGTGGCGACATTGGGCATAGGCGCCACGCTCCTGTCGCCTCCCGAGCCGCTCACGGCGATGGACCGGGCGGCCATGAGCTTTACCCGCTACCCGCCAGGTCTTACCAGCGCCCTGGAGAAGATGGAAGCCAAAGGCACCACGGTCCAGGGGGTGCCCCGGGCCACCGCTCACCTCTGGTTCGCCGATCCCGGTACGCGCGCCCCCCAGACCTCGCTGGCCGACCGCATCGCCGCCTTGCGGGAGCTGTAGGCGCTGCGGGAGCTTTAGGCGCTGCGGGAGCTTTAGGCGCTGCGGGAGCTTTAGGCGCTGCGGGAGCTGTAATTAGCCTCCGGGGCTGGCGGTCGCACCAGGTAGGATACAGCCATGACGTCCAACCACGAGCAACGCCGGACCGGCACTGACATGGTTAAGCGCGGCTTAGCCACCCAGTTGCGGGGCGGGGTGATCATGGACGTGGTCACCCCTGATCACGCCAAGATCGCCGAGGATGCGGGCGCGGTGGCGGTCATGGCGCTGGAGCGAGTCCCCGCCGACATCCGCCGCGACGGTGGTGTGGCGCGCATGAGCGATCCGGCCCTCATCGAGGCCATCAAAGCGGCGGTGAGCATTCCCGTGATGGCCAAGGCCCGCATCGGGCATTTCGCCGAGGCACGGGTCCTTGAAGCGTTGGGGGTGGACTACATAGACGAGAGCGAGGTGCTCACGCCGGCGGACGACGAGCACCACATAGACAAGTGGCCCTTCACCGTCCCGTTCGTGTGCGGCGCCAACAACCTGGGCGAAGCCCTGCGGCGCATCTCGGAGGGGGCGGCCATGATCCGCTCCAAGGGTGAAGCGGGCACGGGCGACGTGAAAGAAGCTGTGCGCCATCTGCGCCAGATCCTGGGCGACGTCCGCAAGTTGACCCAAGCCGATGCCGCCGAGATTTACGGCTGGGCTAAGCAGTTGCGGGCGCCCGTGGAGCTGGTGAAGGAAGTTGCGGAGGTAGGCGAGCTACCAGTCCCGCTCTTCTGCGCCGGGGGCATAGCCACCCCGGCCGACGCCGCGCTGGTCATGGAGCTGGGCGCTCAGGCTGTTTTCGTGGGTTCCGGCATCTTCAAAAGCTCCGATCCGCCCCGTTTCGCCCGGGCCATCGTAGAGGCAACCACGCACTTCCGTGACTCCCAGATCGTGGCCAAGGTGAGCCGGGGCCTTGGCGAGGCCATGCGAGGCCAGGAAGCGGGGGCAGTCGACATCCGGCTTTCCGAGCGGGGTTGGTAAAGCACATGGGAAAGGTGCCCCCAGGTGGTGGTCAGCTTGGTCCGTGGCGAGGGCCGGCCGGTTGGCGTGCTCGCCCTCCAGGGTGATTTTCGCGAGCACGTTGAACTGATCCGGCGCTTGGGTGCGGCACCCGTCGAGGTCCGCCTGCCCTCTGAACTGGCGCGGGTACAGGGGCTGGTCATACCGGGCGGCGAGTCCACCACGATGTCCATTTTGCTGGAGACATCGGGCCTGCTGGAGCCCCTGCGGGCTCGGCTGGCCGCGGGGATGCCGGTCTTCGGCACCTGTGCGGGCATGATCCTCCTGGCCACCGAGATCCTGGACGGCCGGCCCGACCAGCACCATTTTGGCGTCATCGACATCTCGGTGCGGCGCAATGGCTTTGGCCGCCAGCGGGAGTCCTTCGAGGACGACCTGCAAGTGAGCGGCCTCGGCTCTGCCCTGCACGCCGTTTTCATCCGTGCCCCGGTGGTCGAGCGGGCCGGGCCGGGGGTGGAGGTCCTGGCTCAGCTGGACGGCCAGCCGGTGCTGTGCCGGCAGGGCCCGTGCCTCGTAAGCACCTTCCACCCCGAACTGGCGGGCGACCCCAGGCTGCACGAGTTGTTCTTGAAGAATATCTCGCACCCGTACTCTCAAAGTTCGTTGACACAAAGGAAGGAAAATGTCCGGGCATTCTAAGTGGGCTACGACCAAGCACAAAAAAGGCGCTTTGGACAAAGCCCGGGGAAAGCTGTTCGCGAAATTGATCCGCCAGGTCGAGGTGGCAGCCCGCGAAGGCGGAGGCGACCTGGACGGCAACCCCACCCTGCGCACGATGTTCCAGAAGGCACGGGATGCATCGGTGCCCATGGACACGATCGAGCGGGCCATAAAACGGGGGACGGGTGAGCTCGAGGGTGTCCGTTACGAGCACGTGAGCTACGAAGGGTACGCCCCCTGTGGAGTCGCAGTAATAGTGGAATGCCTGACGGACAACCGCAACCGCACAGGCGCAGATGTACGGTCCATTTTTTCCAAGAACGGCGGCTCCACGGCCGAGCCAGGGGCGGTGTCGTGGCAGTTCGAGCGCAAGGCGGTGGTCGTGGTCCCCCGCCGCCCCGGCGCCAGCGAGGACGACCTCATGCTCGTTGCCGCAGAGGCCGGGGCCGACGACGTAGTGGACAATGGCGACGGCTGGGACGTGGTGGCTCCACCGGGGGAGTTGCCGGCCGTGCGGGCGGCCATAGAAGGCCAGGGGTGGGCGGTTTCCTCCGCCGATCTCCAAATGGTGCCGTCGCAGTCGGTGGTTATCGACAATGAGGCCGACGCTCGCCGGATCCTGCGGCTCATCGACCTCTTGGACGACCACGACGATGTCCAGTCGGTATGGTCCAACTTCGAGATCCCCGACTCGGTGATGGACCTGGTGGAGGTCTGAGGCCCCCGTCGAGACGGCCAGGGTATCCACCGACCAATGGGGCCGGCCTGCTAGGCTTTCCGAACTAGTGTTCGTGTTAGGGATAGACCCCGGGCTGTCACGTTGTGGTTACGGGGCGGTGAGGCAAGAAGGCGGCAGTCCCGTGGCGCTAGCCGCGGGTGTTCTCACCACGCCCCCGGGGTCGCCCCTGCCGCAGCGGCTGGCGTCGCTGCTCGGCCAGTTGCGCCGCCTGCTGGCCCAGTGGCAGCCGGAAATGATGGCCGTGGAGCGGGTGCTCTTCCAGGTCAACGCCCGGACCGCCATGTCTGTGGGCCAAGCGAGCGGCCTGGCGCTGGTGGCGGCGGCGGAGTCCGGCGTCCCGGTGGTGCAGTACAGCCCCAACGAAGTCAAACAGGCGGTGACCGGTTGGGGCGGGGCGGGCAAGGAGCAGGTCCAGCGCATGGTCCAGGCGCTCCTGCACCTGCCCGAAAAGCCAGTACAGGCCGATACCGCCGACGCGTTGGCCCTGGCCCTGTGCCATCTGGCTAACGCCCCCTTGGCGAGTGCGGCGGCCCGGGCGCTCGCGACCACCGCCAGCAGGTCACCCGCCGCCGTCACCGCCGTTGCGCCCGCCCGAGCGCCCGGGACGGCCAGCGGCCGCCCGGCTGAGACGCTCAAGCCCACCGGGGCCCGACGGTGATCGGCTCGCTGCGGGGTCTCGTCCTCGACCGGGTGCTGCGGGGTGACCACCAGGTCGAATTGCTTGTCGAAGCCGGCGGTGTGGGCTACCGGGTCATGGTGCCGGCCGGGAGCGCCGCCCGCGCCGGGGAGCTGGGTGGGCAAGCCTTCTTGCACGTGCATACCCACGTCCGGGAGGACGCCATCTTGCTCTACGGGTTCCCCTCCCGGGAGGAAAGAGAGTGTTTCGAGGTACTGCTTGGTGCGCACGGGGTTGGTCCCGCGGTGGCCCTCGCCGTTTTGTCTGTCCTGTCGCCCTCGGCCCTCCGCCGCGCCGTGCTCAGCGAGGATGCCGACGCCCTGATGCTGGTGCCGGGCATCGGTAAGAAGACAGCCGCCCGGCTGCTCATGGAGATGGGGCCGCGCTTCGAGGCCTTCGAGCCCTTGGACGCTCAAACCGTGTTAGCCGGCGGTGGCGGGGCGGACGGAGCCTCCTCCGGGGGCGTCTCGGCCAGCCCGCACGAAGGTAGTGCCGCCGACCGCAGCGCCCGGAGGGACGAAGTCAAAGCGGCCTTGGTGGGGCTGGGGTACGGCCAGGACGAGGTACGCCAGGCGGTGGCCCGCTTGCCGGGTGAGGGGACCACGCCCGACCTGTTACGTCACGCCTTGCGGGAGCTGGCGGGTAGCCGTTGAGCCGAGGAGGGGGAGGCGAGGGCCCGGGCTTCGAGGTGGTCGTCCCGGACGGCCAGCACCGCGGGGGGCCTGAGCCGGGCGGGGCGGGCTCGCCGAGCGGGGGCCGCGAAGCCGGGACGCGGGCGGCTCGCCTGCTGGCCCCTGAGGCCGAACCGGTCGAACTGGCCGAGGAGGTCACGCTCCGTCCCCGCCGGCTTTCGGAGTTCGTGGGCCAGCCCCACCTCAAAGAACATTTGAGCATCATGTTGGAGGCGGCCAGGCGGCGGGGCGAGCCGGCCGACCACCTGCTCTTTGCCGGGCCGCCCGGACTG
>JAKAWM010000257.1 GCA_021827285.1 Actinomycetes bacterium
TCCTCGGCACGTCCCAGCTCTACATCGACTCGACGGCCAACGAGCAACGGGCCGCGGCGCGCGCCAACCGGACCTACGGAGTGCTCCGGCAGATCGCCAAGGAGAGCTGACGCCCGCCCAGCTCTACCTCACCTGGGGCAGACAGCGACGAGGGACATTAGTCGCGGGACCGGTCTCCAGGTCGCAGCCTCGACTGCTCGCGGCCGGTCCCGGGCCACTACGTCAGCGAAGCGCCAGCATGACAGGGCCGACAAGCTCTGAAGCTCGGGCCGCGATGCCGCCAAGGAGAGGTCGCACCAATCGTCGCGATAACGATATTATTATCACGTGGCCAAGGCCTCCCGCTCAGAGTGGACCGTCGAGTTCCATCCTGAGTGCGAGGTTTGGGCCAAGGGCTTGGGACAACCCGATGCCGAAGCACTGCTCGCTGCGGTCCGGGTGCTCCGATCCGATGGGCCGGCACTGGGCCGGCCGCTAGTTGACAGAAGGGAGCCGGCACCCCAACATGAAGGAACTGCGGCCCGGGTCAACCGGCCGCACGGAGATCCGCGTCCTGTTCGCCTTCGACCTGGCGCGCCAGGCACTGCTGTTGGTCGGCGGCGACAAGAGCACCGACTGGGACGGCTGGTACAAGCTGAACATCCCGCTTGCCGACGACCGTTTCGACGAACACCAGGCGGAGCTCCAAAAGCGTAGACGTACCAACGCTCCCGAGGCCGTCAAGCGAACGAAGAAAGGCAGCAAACGATGAGCATGAAATCCTGGGAGAAGAAGGTCCTGCAAGTGCCGGGCGCGCCCGAGCGTGTGGGCGCCATCGAGAACGAGCTCCGGCTTGCCACCGGCTTGACTGCACTGCGTGAGCAGGCCGGCCTGTCACAGCGGGCCCTGGCCAAGCTCATCGGAGTGACTCAACCGCGCATTGCCGCCTTAGAGCGGTCTACCAACGTGACCGTGGGCGTCCTCGCACAGTACGCAATGGCCGTCGGCGGGCACCTCGAGGTCAGCGTTGTCAAGGGCCGGAACAAGGTCTCCTTGCTCCCCAGTGCGCACCCAGGCCGCCCCGGCAGGCGCCCGGCCTCCCGGCCGAGCATGCCCATGACCGCTACTGCAAAAGCGACCAGGAAGAGGTCGACGGCGTTAGTCGCCACCGGAAAGACGACGGCGAGCCGCTCACCCCAAGGTCGACGAGGTGCGGTTGAGCCGAAGCGATCAAGAGCCTCGGTCTCCTAGGTGGGGTTTAGGTCAGCCCTTAGCCCTTATCGACAGCAGCCGACCTCCGACAACCGGCCCAGCTGGTCGAGTGCCTCGTGGACCTCGGCGTAAGCCTCGGCTGCGGGGTGGCACTGGCACGGCATCTTCCCGAGGCCCGTAGCGGTCCTCCCCAGCCGCACGAGCACGTCGCCGACGGCTTCGCGGGGCATCATGACCTTGACGCCGCGGTAGTTGCTGAGTATCGCCTGGATGGCCTTTGGGAGCCGTTTCAGGTCCGCTGTGCCGTCGGCAAGGAGGTAGGGCAGCTTCCAGGTGGTGGGCAGGTTGGCGGCGCCGACGTAGGCGAAACAGCGGGCTGGGAGAAGGTACTTGTGGTCGAGCAGTTCGCTGTTTGGTAACGGGAGGTCCGCTTCGCCGCTGGGGGGTCATCGAATCAGATTTCTTCGCCTGGGTTGTCGAAGTTCCCGGCGGGACCACCTTCGTGCGGTCCCTAGCTCAGCGCCTCGCGCGCTTCGATTGGACCGACGTTTGAGCACGACGTCATGAAAGTTCTGTACGAGTCGGCCATCGATGCTAAGCAGCGCCACGATCTTGGTGATTACTACACCCCCGACTGGCTCGCTGAATGCCTCGTCGCTGCTACCGTCACCGACCCGCTTCACCAGCGGGTCCTCGACCCCGCCTGTGGATAGGGCACGTTCCTGTTCCACGCTGTGCGCCGCCACCTCGTTGCCGCCCAGGATGCTGGCATGACTGTCCAAGAGACCGTGGCAAGCACGGTCGGCCACGTCTGCGGCATCGACGTCCACCCCGTCGCTGTCACCTTGGCCAGGGTCACCTACCTCCTTGCCCTGGGCATCGACCTGCTCCGCTCCCCCGAGCCGCCTCCCGTGGCCATCCCTGTCTACTTTGCGACAGCGTCCAGTGGGGCCAGGAACACAGCCTCCTCTCTGCCGATGACCTTGTCGTCACTACCGATGACGGCCTCCAGCTCTTCGCGACGGAACTGCGCTTCCCGGCTGGTCTGCTCGCGGACGCCGACCACTTCGACCCGCTCGTCAGTGAATTAGCCGACCCAAGGCGGCGCTTCCCAACCCTGCCTTCGAGCCCTGGTGTCCGCCAGCGGCCCGTTCACCTCATGGTTGCGGTGGTGGTGCGCCGCGACACCACGACCTAGGGCGCCCCTCGTCCGGCATCAACATTTTGCGTGGACAACCACCAAGCTAGGGCAGACCCGTCTTGCCCTAGTTCTTGCCCGAGTTTTCGGGAGCATTCGCCTTCCGCTTGGTTCCGCCCATTCGCGGCGCATAGTCAATGACCTGCGAAGATGTCCGCTCAACTTCCGCCTGGGACCCCCTATTTACACCCCCTGGCAGAATTACAAGTCTGTCGGTCTTCCACTGACCTACGCCCCCTGAGCTGCTATTTTACCGGCGGCAACCCCTAGCACCCGCTCGCCGGGAGCCTGTCTCGTGGGTAACCAAGGAGCCGGGGCACGGGCGGTGAGCACCGTCCCGAGCGGTGGCCCCTGCATGGCACAACGGCCTGGTGCTCGTCTGTGAGAGGTCGCCAGGTCATAACGAGTTGAGAGTCTACGATGCGGCGACGGAACCGTCGATGGCGTCGATCACGGAACGAAAAACACGCTCGCGCGCCTCCAAGTGCTCGCGCAGGGAGATCAAGTGCTCCCATCCCTCCCGGGTCAGCCGGTACTCCCGGCGCTGCGGCCCGAAGTCGCCCTCAGTCCAAGTAGAGGTCACGAGCCCGTCCAGCTCGAGACGTCGCAGCAAGCGGTATATGTTGCCGGAGTCCACCTGCATGAAGCCGCCGGTCAGCTCGGTCAGGATGCGGCGTAGGTCATACCCATGGGCGGAGCGCTGCTTGGCCAGCGCGGCAAGGACGGCCGCATCGAGGAGCAGCCGCCGCCCCCGCCCACCACCGCCGCCAGCTGGATCGAAGCCGCCGCCGTCAACTTTCCCGCGCCCACGGTAGGGATCGATCGGTCCTCTTCCCACCCGTCCCAGCCTACTGGTCGTATCTAGATGCGATTGGTATCTAGAGCGCCCCATGCCCGGTGCCGACCGGGCTTACCCACGGGGCAACAGGCTGGCTGCGTAGCAGGGCGGGGACCTTCGGCCTTATCCAGTCTCGGCAAGCGGTGCCCACAATGGCTGGTTGGGCGTCGGGAGCACGGTCGTTTTCTGCTGCTCGGTGAGGAAGGCGTACAGAACAGGCCCGGTGCCGTTAGCGCAAGGAGGAACAGGTCATGACGGTAATCGAACAAAACGAAATGAGGGTGGGCCTACCACGGCTCGGCGAGCCGGCCCCAACCTTCGAGGCGGTCACCACCCAGGGGACGGTCCGGCTGTCGGATTTCGAGGGCAGTTGGCTCGTCCTTTTCTCACACCCGGCCGATTTCACCCCCGTGTGCACGACGGAGTTTATGGCGTTCGCCGAGATATACGCCAAGCTCCAGGAGCGCCACACCGAACTGCTTGGCCTCTCCATTGACAGCGTGCCCTCGCATATCGCCTGGGTGAGGAACATAGAGGAAAAGACCGGCGTCAGGATCCCCTTCCCGATCATCGCGGACCTCGACCGCAAGGTGGCGACGGCCTACGGCATGGTAATGCCGGGAGAGTCCAAGACCGAGACGTCGCGCTGCGTGTTCGTGATCGATCCCCGAGGAGTGCTGCGGGCGATGATCTATTACCCGCTCACGACGGGGCGCAACATGGAGGAGATCCTGCGACTTGTCGATGCCCTACAGATGGCCGATGCCCACCAAGTGGCCACCCCGGCCAATTGGCGCCCGGGTGACAAGGTCATCATTCCAACCCCTCCGACAGTCGAGGTGGCAGCCGAGCGAATGTCGGAGGAGTTCGCCCGAAAGACCGAGGGCCTCGAGTGCGTCGACTGGTACCTCTGCAAGAAGTCGGTGGGGGCGGGCTAAAGCCAATGGCCTGCCTCCAGGCTGATGGGACAGTCAGCGCCTCTGGACGAGCTTTGTTGAGCGCAGTCGAGCAACCCGCCACCCCCGAAGAGGTGGCGGCGGCTACTGGCCTCCCACTTTTCCGCGTCCGCAGTGGCCTACGGGAACTAGCCGGCGCGGGGTTGGTGAGCCAGGACGGCCCGCGCTTTGCCGCCACAGGTCGCCGCCCGGCGATGTAAGTGAGCCGCCGGTAAGTTTCAAGCGGGCGA
>JAKAWM010000258.1 GCA_021827285.1 Actinomycetes bacterium
GCCGGCTTGATGGCCGAGCACGCGTTGGGGGCGGAGCCAATGTGCCGCCCTCAACCAACGCGGCCGGCAACAGTTTGGAGGGCCCTCCTCGGGCGAGAAGGTTAATGGCCTCCAGGCCCATCTCCATAGCGGGTACGTTGACCCGAGCCAGGGCTGGGACCACGTGCTTGGTGAGCCAGCTCCAGCCAACGGCGATCACCGAGACGTCTGCGGGCACCTCCTTATGGCGCTCCCGTAGCGCCTGCATGAGCACGTCGATCATCCCTTCATTGTTGACGATGAGGGCGCTGATGGCTGGCTCCTCGTCAAAGAGCACATCGAGGGTTTTCAGCACGCCATCCACGTCTGGCTCCATTGGCAGGCCGCGAAAAGGCAGCCCGGCCTCTTGGAGGGTTGCCTCAATGGCCTGCCACAGGCGGCGCGCGTAGACCAACCCCTTCTCGAAAGTGCCAGAGGGCGAGGCAAGTAGCCCAATATGCCGGTGCCCCAGATGGACGAGGTGCTCAACGCACAAGCGCCCGGCTTCGTCGAAGTCAAAGTCGACAAAGGGCACGTTCGTTGGTTGTAGGGGCATACCGATGGCAACGGCAGGGACGGTCCGGCGCTCGATAGCCTTCAGGCGTTCGTCCTGATCGCGCACCTCCAATAGCACTATGCCGTCGACCATCCTGGCGTCGACCACCTCTTCTAGCGCGGTCGCCCCGTTTCTCCCAGCAACGAGGATGGTGTTCCACCCGTGACGCCGTGCCGCGTCCACCACCCCGTACACGTACGGCATGTGCCCGTACGCGTAGCGTGTGTGGACTGCGCCGGGCGACCAGTCATAGAAGGGGTCGTCCAGGGCAATGATGTTTGTTGTGCCGGCTCGCAAGGCGCGGGCACCAGCGTGGCGCTTATAGTTGAGCTCCTTTATGGATTGCTCAACCTTGGCCCGTGTCGCCTCTGAGACGCCTTGCTTACCATTCAGAACGGCTGAAACGGTGCTCGCCGCGACACCCGCGTGCACGGCAACGTCAGCAATCTTGGGCCTCAACGCCACCTCCTGAAGGTGCGCCGCGTGGCTGGTCCTTCTACTACGTCATGCCGTTGGCAACACTATCGCGGGCCCTGGCGCGTTGGTACGGCGCTCGCCCATGCCCGCTGTGGTGGGGACGGCCCCGCAGCCGTCAGTCGGGCTAAGAGCCCGACCTCCTTCGGAGAAGTCCTCACACTGGAGAAGCGGAGCCCCCAGCCGCGCAGGTTGGGGCCAAACTGGGAGGGCCGATTGACCAGTGGCGTCCGGGAGGTGTAAAAGTATCGAGTCAAAGTCCACCCGCCGTGTGGGGGTAGAAGGGCCAAGAGCTTGCCGAGCACCACCATCACCCAGGTGGCGAGGCGCGCCGGTGTGGCGCCGAGCACGGTGTCCTACGTCCTGAGCGGCAACCGGACTATCTCAGAGGCGACCCGAGCACGGGTCCACCTGGCGATACAAGAGCTTCACTATAAGCCCCACGCCGGTGCGCGGTCACTCCGCGCTGGCAAGACAAATGTTGTCGCCCTAGTCGTACCCTTTTACGGTTGGTCGTCCGAGCCCATCCTGATGCCATACATTTATGGGGTACTAGACGGAGCCGGCCAACGCGGTTGGAACGTCATGCTGGTCACAAGTGGCGAGGATGCCTCCTCCCTGGACCAAGAGGCTGGCTCGACCCTCGAAGAAGTCGTAGCAAGCAGGATGGTGGACGGCGCCGTGCTCATGGAGGTGCGGTTGGATGACGACCGCCTAGAGGTCGTCGAACGATTGGGCATGCCAGCGGTTGCGCTCGGGCTGCCTTTAGGACCAAGCACGGTGCCATACGTCGACTTCGACTTCGAATCTGCTGGGCGCCTGTGCGTCGAACATCTGGCGGCGCTTGGGCACCGGCATATTGGCTTGCTTGCCCCGCCGCCAGGGGCATTCGAAAAGAACTTGGGTTATGCGCACCGGCTTTGGGGGGCGGTCGCGGGTGCTCTCGCTCAGGCGGGACTGGCCTTTCACGGGCTACCCGTGGAGCCCACCCTCGCGGGGGCCAAGCAGGCGCTGGCACACCTACTTAGCGAGGAGCCATCCCTGGGAGCCCTGATCGTCCACAGCGATGCACTGATCGGCATACTTATGCAGGCGCTCCACCAACTCGGCAAGGTGGTGCCGGCCGACATCTCGGTCGTGCCTATCGTCTGGGCCGAGCTAACCAAGCACGTTGAGCCGCCCCTCACGTACGTGAACGTCCCGGCGGTAGAAATGGGCCGGGCTGCCGTTGAGCTGCTGGCCGAGCCAGGGCCAGGTGGGCTGCTCCCGGCCACGCTGGTCGAGGGCAGAAGCACCTCGCCGCCGGCGAGCACCCGGCGGCCGCGGGACTCTTAGGCCCGCTTGACAGGCAAACGGGGATGAGCTACCGTCCAAGACAACGATTTCGTCAGCCGTTCCAAAGGGGGGCCTGAAATGGCAGACTTGGGGCCATAAAGTAGTCTTTTGGCTACGTGCACTAGGCAGGCGCCCGCGTGCGCTGGGTTGGCCGGTCGAATCGATTCGTGCAGGTGGCCAGGAGTCCCTCTTCCGCTGGGCAGATCCACGACTCGTGAACGCTTGATCTGCGGGGGAGTAGGCGCACTTCATGACGGAGGGAGAGCACTGGCCGTGGGCCGGCACCGGGTCCGGCCCAGGCCCTCTCGCTCAGGGAGCTTCGGCACCGGGTCGGTGATAATCAAGATCAGATGAGCGATGTCTGGCAACGAAGCGTAGTTTGGGAAAGCTAGTCAGTACTGACCTTTAGGGGGGAGTAATCGGTGTTTGCGGGTCACGCGCCAGCAGGCATTTGGCGCTAACTCGGGCGGGACTGGGACCTGCGGGTAGAGGCGACGGCGCGCTGTGCCTCAGGGTGCCGCAGGTCGTGATCAAGCAGGACACCTTGGCACAACAGGCAAGACCGCCGGTCTAATAGCCGATACCAAAAGAGACGAGGAGGAAGTAGTTGCTAAATCGAAAAGGGCCCGCGCAAAGGCGCACAAAAGTAACGGCATTCTTTGCCGTAGCCCTGTCGGTGCCCATGCTTTTCGCCGGCACCGGAGTGTCTTACGTCGTGACTGAAGCCGGTCCAGCCGAAGCTGCTACGCAACTTCCCTGTGACATTTACGGAGCGGCCGGCAATACCTGTGAAGCCGCATATAGCACCACACGGGCGCTCTATGCTGCCTATAGCGGCAACCTCTATCAGGTCCAGCGCGCCTCAGATGGCTCTTATTTCAATGTTGGGGTCGTGTCAGCCGGAGGCGTCGCAAACTCGGCCGCCCAGCAGTCCTTCTGTGCCGGTACGACGTGCACGATCACGATGCTTTACGACCAGTCGGGGAACGGCAACAACCTGCCAATATCTGATGGAGGGTTCTGGAAGGGCCCCGGGCCGAACGGCTCCGACATCGGCGCCAATGCCACCGCTCTACCTTTAGAACTTGGCGGTCATTTGGTGTACGGGATCAAGTCCACGCCCGGTACGGGTTACCGGACACCGACAAACGTCAATGCAGTCGGGGTCCCAACGGGTAGCCAAGGTATCGGCGTCTATATGGTCACCTCGAGCAACTATTACGACTCGTACTGTTGCTACGACTTCGGGCTAGGTGAGACGTCCCACACCGACACTGGCGACGGCACCATGAACGCTATTGAGTGGGGTAACGCCTGTTGGTTCGGAGGCTGCTCCGGGCCCGGGCCGTGGGTGGAAGCCGACCTGGAGAACGGTATGTACACCTCCAGCACCGGCCCGAACCCCTCCAGCACCCAGGGTGTCAACTACCCCTTCGTCAGCGCCTGGGAGAAAAACAACGGCACCACCAACTTCACGCTCAAATACGGCAACGCCACGAGCGGAGGGCTCACGACTGAGTTTTCGGGCCCGCTACCGAACGGCTATGACCCGATGAAGATGCAGCCCGACATCCTGCTGGGCACGGGCGGCGATAACAGCAATTCCGGCGACGGGGAGTTCTTCGAAGGCGCCATCGTTAAGGGCTACCCCTCCGACGCCACTGAGAACGCCGTGCAGGCGGAGCTGGCCACCGCTGGCTACGGTCAGGGAGCGCTCGGCGGGGGCTTCCCCTCCGGCTACGGCACGCTCAAGGTGGCCAACGACAACCTGTGCCTGGACAGCTTCGGCAACACCTCCAACGCCGGGGCCATCATCGACCAGTGGGCCTGTAGCGGAGGGGCCAACCAACAGTTCCAGTTCGTGCCCACCTCAGGCGGTTACGGCGAGCTGCAGGTGGAGAGCTCGGGCCAGGACGTGGCCGTGGCCAACAGCTCTACGGCCCAGGGCACCCCCGACATAGTGCAAGAACCGGCCAGTGGCAGCTCGGCCAGCCAGTGGCTGCCCGAGCAGCAATCTGAC
>JAKAWM010000259.1 GCA_021827285.1 Actinomycetes bacterium
GCTGCGCCAGGGAGCGGGCAGCCGCTATGCGGTCTCTTTCGTAAAGAGCGTCCAGGGCTTCGGGTGTGGGCGCAATGTCCATCACGACTCGGACGACTCCCGCGTCGACCGTGGAGCGACGGGTGAAACCGGCATCGCGGAACACCTTGGTCATGGCGTCGTTTTCCAAAAGGGTGTCGGCGGCGAAGTTCTTGAGCCCGTGCTTGCGGGCCTCGCTGGCCAGGTACTCGAGCAGGAGCGTCCCGATGCCAAGACCCTGGTGCGCGTCATCCACCAAGAAGGCCACCTCGGCGGTCCCGCTGCCCGGGACCCGGTCGTACTGGGCCATCCCGATCAACTCGCCGCTGCGCTCGACCACCAGTACCAGGTGGTCGGGGCTGCTGGGGCTTACCAGCTGGGAAACCTCTGCCTCCGAGAGCTGGGTATGGGCGCCGAAATAACGCAACCGGCGCGTCTCGGGCGACAGGCGCTCGTGCAACTCCACTACTCCCGGCGCATCCGCCAGCGAGACCGGGCGGAGGCAGGCGGTCGAGCCGTCAGCCAGCACCACATCGCATGGGAGAGACCCCACCGCAAATTCAGCCACCAACAACCTCCCTAACCTCGCCGGTGACGCCGTAACGCCAACCAGTTACCCGTTCCATCTGCACCCTGAGGACTGTGCTCATGGCGTCACCCACGAAAGGCAGCTGGGCGGGCCAGTGCCCAGCCCCAGCGGGTTGGTCGCCGCGGGGCTCGGGCTCGGTGGCTGCACGCCCCTGGACCAGGACCTCCCACGCCCCTGTCCCATCAGTCAAGGGGCCACCTGTCTCAAAAGCCACCACCTCGGGTTGGAACGCCACTCGCTCCTCCGAGCCTAACCGGGCCCGGACGAGGAGATCGTCTCCGTTGAGGACGAACGTCACGGGGACGACCACCGGAAGAGCCCCCTGCGAGATGGCCAGGTGGCCGCTGGACGTAGCGCTCAGCAGCACCCGGCATGCCACCTCGTCCAGCCGTTCCGCCCCAGGCTTGCCCTGGGCGCGCCGAAGAGACCCCAGTGATGGTGTTGTCGACATCACACCCCAATAGTGACCACCCAACCCCGGGGCGCAGCAGGGCCATATGGCCCGAAGCGCTTGCCGGAGGGCCCTTCGGCGCCCCCGGTAAGATACGGACCAAGATGGCCACGGAGATCACGGCTCTAACGCAGATTGAGACCGTCATTTCTCTCATGCCCGACGCGGCCGTGGTTGTGGATGGGAAAGGCAACATCGTCTCGGTTAACGGGCGGGCCGAGAGGCTTTTCGGGTACGAACGGGGCGAGGTAGTGGGACGTTCCATAGAAACCCTGGTCCCGGAGCGCTTCCGCCAGGCTCACGAAAAAGACCGGGCCGGTTACTATGCTGCCCCGCGGGCACGGTCCATGGGGACAGGCTTGGAGCTTTATGCGCGGCGCCAAGACGGCAGCGAGTTCCCCGTCGACATCATGCTGGCCCCCATCGACGGCGCCGCCCTTGTCATCGCCGCGGTCCGCGACATCACCGAGCGCAAGGCGGCCGAGGCAGCACGGGCCGAACTGGCCGCTATCGTCCAGTCCTCGAAGGACGGCATCTTGTCCATAAGTGAGGCGGGCGTGATAACCAGCTGGAACCCGGGGGCTGAGCAGATGTTCGGCTTCAGGCCCAAGGACGTGGTTGGGCGCCACATCGGCCTTCTTTTCCCCGACGACCCCGTGCTCGAAGAGATGCTCGAAGCTGCCCGGCACGGGCAGTCGCCGCCAACCCGGGACACACGGTGGCAAACCAGCGCCGGCCGGGCCATAGACGTGGCCATCTCGGTCTCGCCTTTGGCCGGCCAGAGGTCCGGGTTCTCCGTCCTGGTCCGGGACATTACCGAACGCCTCGCCGCGGAGGCCAACCTGCGGCGCCAGGCTCGATGGCTGGCGGCAACGGCCGAAATACGCCTCAGCTTGCTTTCGGAGGCCTCCCTTACCGAATCGCTGACTGTGGTGTGCCGCTGGGCCAACGAACTGGGAGGCGCCAGGGCCGCCACCGTGTTCCTGGCCGATCGGGGACGGGCTCGGATAGCCGCCCGCGCCGGCGAACGGGAAGGCCTTTTGCCTCTTGGCCCGTTGCCCCAAGCACCCACCCTGGTCGCCCAAGCCATGGCCAGCGGGCGGATCGAGCAAGGAAGGATGAGTATGATGCCCGGCCTGGCGGCCAAGGCATTCCCCATCGCCTCCCCGGGCAAGCAGGACGAAAGGGCCGGGTGTCTCGTGGTGCTCAGCGATGAGGTCGCCCACCTGGACGAGCATGCGCTCGACATCCTCTCAGGGCTGGCTTCCCAAACCAGCCTGGTGCTGGAGCTGGCTGCCGTCCGGGCCGAACGCGACCGCCTGCTCATTTCCGCTGACCGGGAGCGCATAGCTCGCGACCTGCACGACCTCGTCATCCAGCGCCTTTTTGGGGCGGGCCTGCGCCTCCAAGGAGCGCTCAGCCTGATTGATAGCCAGCCGGCCGCGTCGCGCGTCGCCTCCACCATCGACGACCTGGACACGACCATAAAGGAAATACGGGAGGCCATCTTTGCCCTGGAGTCGGCACCGGGGACCAGCTTGCGCTCCCGGCTGCTGGAAACCGTTGCTGACGCGACCGAATCGCTGGGGTTCCGGCCGTTGACTTCGTTCCATGGGCTGGACGGGCGGGAGGTGGACTTGCAGGTTCAACTGGAACTGGCCGCCGTCCTGCGGGAAGCCCTGTCCAACGTGGCCCGCCACGCTCACGCCAGCAAGGTGGAGGTGGACGTCACTTTGGAGGACACCCTGGAATTGCGGGTCCGGGACAACGGCGTCGGGATCGGCCACCCCGAGCGCATGAGCGGCATCGCCAACGCCCGGGCCCGGGCTGAACTGCTAGGGGGCAGCCTGCAGGTTACCGGTGCGCCGGAGGAGGGAGGCGGGACCAGTTTTGAGTGGCAAGTACCCATTGGTGCTTGAATAGGCTCTTCTTGGGTCATGGCCGTAGGGACCAGCACATCGGTTCCGCACCCGCCTGGGGATCCGTGCAGCACCCGTTCCAACGTCAGCCCGGAGGCAACAATGGCAGATACAACCCTTGAGGTTCTTGGAGAGGACGAGTGCCTCTCGTTGCTGGCGCAGGCCCAATACGGCCGGGTGGCGGTAGTCGTGGACCAGGCACGGCCGGAAATCCTCCCCGTCAACTTCGTCGTCCATCAGCGGACCGTGGCCTTCGCCACCTCCTCGCCGCTGCTCCTGACTTGGGCGCCTCTTGGCAACATCGCCTTCGAGGCAGACTGGGTAGACCTCTCCAGCCACGAAGGCTGGGATGTTGTGGTGTCGGGAGTGGGGGCGGACATCACAGATTCCCTGGACAACCTTTCCCAGCTAGTCAGAGAGGACCAGATCGACATCTGGGCGCCTGGAGCCAACGACCGCTGGATCGCCATCCTTAAGCCCAGCTTCGCCGGGCGGCGCCTCTACCGGCCCGCCGCCTCGCCCACCTTCGGCTGAGGCGCTCACGCTTGGGGCACCCTCCCCACTGGCTGCTAGTGCAGCCACTGTCCGCCTAAGGCGGCCCTCTTCGCCCGACGACCACGCTCTGAGCCGGCGCCATTTTCGCATTCTCGTGGACCACAGCGGGCAGGCCCACCCCTTTTGTCGGCCCGGCCCACCATCTGAGGCTACCTACGCTGACCGCCGTCTCTGGCCGGGCCGCTCTCGGGGGCCGGGCCGTCTCGGCGCTGGGGACCGGGTCGTCTCGGTGCTGGGGACCGGGCCGTCTCGGTGCTGGGGACCGGGCCGTCTCGGCGCTGGGCCTGGCGCGCTTTTCCGTTTTTCTAAATGAAGATAGGTGTACTATGCCGCGGAATTCCGCGGCATAGTACACCAAACGTCCCGGCGGAACAACGCAGAGTGCGCCAAATCCCATCGGGTGTGGCCAGTGTGGAGTAGTTTCTATGCCGGTAAGGCATCACGAACAGCCTCACTAGCTGCCCGCCCGCCATGTGTCCAAACCGTCCCGGTACAGCTGGAAGGTCTGCCGGTCGAAAGCCACCAGACGGGCCAGTACCACCCCCGTCGGAGTTCTGAGCAGAGTCGATAAGGCTATGACAGCAGCCTGCTGGGACGGGTAGCCGAAGGCACCAGCTGATATGGCAGGGAAGGTAACTGAGGCAGCACCCAACTCGTCGGCCACTTCAAGGCACCGGCGGTAGCAGCTGCGTAGGGCATTCTCTTCACCGTTGGTGCCGCCTGCCCACGGGGG
>JAKAWM010000260.1 GCA_021827285.1 Actinomycetes bacterium
TATTTACTGGCTACACTCTGTGGGCACTCCGCGCCTATCCGCGCTGGTCAACCCACATTTCATGAGTCAAAGCCCTCGTAACTTCGGGCTAGCAACCAGCGTCCGGCGGCAGCGTCCGGAGGTTAGCCGGCGAACGGCCGGCGGCGAACGGCCGGCGGCCAACGGCCAGCAACCAACGGCCGGCGGTTAGCCGGCCAGATGAGCCCAGCGTCCGGCGGCCAGATGAGCCCAGCGGCCAGCAGCCAGCGGCCAGATGACCACAGTAGGGCGATGGCCGTCACCTGGAACCTAGAAGGTGGCGAATGTCCCCCGACCAGACGACTTGGCCCGGTACATGGCGATGTCGGCGTCACGGAGCACGTCCTGGGGATGCTCGTACCGGGGTGAGCTCATGACCACCCCCACACTCCCAGTGACGACGAACTCTTTGCCTTCGATCTGGTACGGCTGGCGGAGATCGGCCAATAGGCGCTTGGTGACGGCTTGGACAGCCAGCGGATCAGTGACATCGAGCAAGAGCACCGCGAACTCATCGCCGCCGAAACGAGCGGCGGTGTCCACTCCCCGAAGGCTGGCACGCACCCGTTCGGCCACCTGGACGAGCAACTGGTCGCCGGCCTGGTGGCCCTGGCTGTCGTTCAGGTCTTTGAAGTTGTCGAGGTCGAGCCAGAGCACGGCGTAGTTATAAATCGGGTTGCGCCTGGTATTAGAAATAGCCTGCGACAGGCGGTCCACAAATAGCACCCGGTTGGGAAGCCCCGTCAGGCTGTCGTAGAGGGCTTGGTGGCGCAACTGGTCTTCCAGTAGGTGACGATCGGTGACATCGGAGATGGAACCAATGAGCCGCGTCGCCCTAGCCCCTCCACCGGGCACGCCGAGCGCCCGGCACAACACCCACAGGTAACTGCCATCACCGCCTTGGAGGCGGTGCTCAAGCAGGATGTTGTCGCGGGCACCCGACTTGAGCTCCGAAAGCGCGGCCAGGAGGCTCGGGCGATCATCGGGGTGGACGCGCTCCAGCCAATCCTCCGGCCGGTTGGTGTCGGCGTTGGTAGCAATACCGAGCATTTCTTTCCAACGAGCTGAGTAGTACACCTGACCGCTCAGCACATCCCAGTCCCAAAGGCCGTCGTTGGACGCGTGGACGGCCAAGGCATAGCGCTCTTCGCTCTTCCTGAGCGAGCGTGTGAGCGCCACATGGTCAAGCACCTCAGCAAGAAGCGCCGCCCACATAAAGGGCGTGTCCTGGCCGGTGCAAACCGAGCGCACGCCGGCCACCATGGCCAGAAGCCCCCAGTCGGACTCGTCGCTGGCGACCAGGAGCGCGGCCACTACAGTTCCCTCGGAGACCAGTTCCAGCAGCTCATCGGGGGGAAAGGACTCGACCGGGAAGCGAGACGCCTTCAGGGCCAACCTCCCACCGGGAGAAAGGAACGTGCTCGTCGCGAGGAGTGAACTGGCCGTCGGAGACGAGCGAGACCCCGTAGCTTCGCGGCCGTCTTCGTCCCACAAGGCGAGCAAGCCCGCGACCGCGTCGGTCTGGCCCAGCCAGCCAAGCAACCGCTCGTCCCCCTCTTCCCGGCTCGCTAAAAGGTCCATGGTCACCAGGTACTCGTCTCTCATCAACCGGCGCAGGTCGTAGTACGCCCGGTCACGTTGGGCGAGGACAGCTCGGCCCAGGCCCAGCCGGACGTACGCCCGGCACACGTTGAGCTTCCCGGCCAACGCCGCCCGGTCCTCTCCGGCGGCTGCCTGAAGCTGGCCCACCAGATGATCGACCATGGCCCACAACATGTCCAGGGTGGAGACCTCGGGCCTGTGCCGGTACAGTTCCGCGCAGGCGTCGCTCAAGCGGTCCAGGTCGGCCACCGAAGGACCGTTCCGGGCCGACGCTGCGGCCAGGAACACTCGCGCCACCTCGTTCGCCCATTCCTCCACGTGCGGCTCGTGTTCACGAGAGGCGCCCATGGCCCGGCAGAACACGAAAACGGGGTCCCGCCAGTCTGGCGGACCAGCTGGGGCCACAGGCGCGGCGCGCCACGTACACCCGCAGCTTTCTCGCTGGACGAAGCGGGCATCTACCAGATGGCGGCCCGCCACTTCTTCGCCAGCCAATTGACGACGGAGCAGGTCCCAGGCCACGGTGCCCAGCCGCTCAACGTCCTGGGCGACCGACGACAACGAGGGCATGACCACGGTGCCGCTCAAGACGTTGTCGAAGCCGGTCACGGCCTGGTCCCTGGGCAGCAGGTACCCGGCACCGACTAGAGCGTCCATGAGACCGACGGCGTTGAGATCCGTCGCCACCACGACGGCTGTGGAAGGTAAGCCGTCCTCAGCCATACGGCGCCCGGCATCTAGACCGCCGGTTTCGATATTGTCAGCCGCCTCGTACAGGAGGGCCGGGTCGGGCCGGATGCCATACGTGGCCAAGGTGCGGCGGTAGGCGTCGTAGCGCTCCTGAATATCGAAGTGTTCCAGGCAGCCGCAAAACGCGATGCGGGTATGGCCATGGTTGATCAAGTGCTCCACGGCCTGGCGGATACCACCCCGGTTGTCCGAGATGACGACCGGACAGGACAGCCCGGCCTCCTGGTTGCCCACGACCACCACGGGCTTGCCCGACCGCTGCAAATCGACCAGGTACCCTGAGGGCGTGGCCGCACCGAGAGCTATGAAACCGGCCAAGCGTTCCCAACCCACCCGGGCCAGCGTCTTGGCAGCCGATTCTCTCAGAACACCCTTCCCGGGCTGGGCGGTCTGTACGGTCACCACCCGCCAACCTTGCGCCCAGGCGGCCCGGGTGATGGTGGAAATCAGCGCGCCGGAGTGCGCGCTGGCCAGGTACTGGGAAAAGATGCCGATGGCCGGCACCTTCCCCGCCCTTACGTCTGGCCCTGGATGGGCCTTGGCAGTGGGGCTGTCCATGGCGGCTCCTAAGACCGGGTAGGGTCGCCGGAATGCTGGCGCGACCCGAGAGATTGTCCCACAGAGACATCATCGTCGCATCGGGCGTAACCTTAAATCGGCCGAAATGCTGGTAACCGGGGCCGCTTGAGCCAAGCTGAAACCCCCGCCATCAGATAACCTCCCTCAATGGTCCCCATGGGAGTACTGGCGACCGTCCCCCTGGGCTTGGTGTCGGGACTACCCCTGGTGAGCGTGGGTCATCCTTTAGCGTCGTTGGTGTCAGCCGCCGGTGTGGCTGGTGTGCATGGAGTGGCGGGTGCGGCTGGTGCGGCTGGTGTGCATGGAGTGGCGGGTGCGGCTGGTGTGCATGGAGCGGCTGGTGCGGCTGGTGCGGCCGGTTCCGGCGGTGTGGCGGGGTTGGCTGCTGTGCACGGGGTACTCGGCGTGGCCGGCTCCCAGCCCGCGACCTGGGTGCTTGCCGTCTGCGGCCTCCTCGGGGGTCTCGCTGTAGGTATCGCGGGTATGGGCGGAGGGGCCCTCATGACGCCTGCCCTAGTGCTTCTGTTCGGTATCGACCCGCGGGTAGCCATAGCCAGCGACCTGGTCAACTCTCTGGCCATGAAACCGGTCGGAGCGGCCGTCCATGCCGTCGCCGGGAGCGTGAACTGGCGCCTGGTGGGAAGGTTGGTGCTGGGCGGCATCCCTGCCGCCCTATTTGGGGCCTGGCTGCTCAACCAGTTCGGCGACAGCTTGGCCACCCAGGGGCGACTGAAGACCCTGCTCGGATGGGCGCTGGTGGTGGCGTGCGCCAGCCTTATCACCAAGGTCACCCTCTCCGCCCGGCTCCGGCGGCGGGGCCGTGCTCCCGACAACCCCGCGCCTTACCGCATGAAGACCGTGCCCACCTTTGCTGTGGGCCTCCTGGGGGGCTTCATGGTCGGCATGACCTCGGTCGGGTCAGGGTCGCTCATCATCGTCCTCCTGATGCTCCTTTACCCGCGGCTTTCGACGAGGGTCCAGGTGGGCACCAACCTCGTTCAGGCCGTTCCCCTGGTGGCCACGGCCGCACTCGGCCAGGTGCTTTTCGGCCACATCAACCTGCACGTGGCCGGCAGCCTGATAATCGGCAGCATCCCGGGCACCTTCATAGGGGCGAGGATTTCCAGCCGCGCCCCCGATGCGGTCGTCCGGCCCCTCCTTGTCGCCATGCTCGTCTCTTCGGGACTGGCCCTCCTCATCACCAGCTATACCGGTCTCGCCTGGGCGCTTGGGATCGTCGTGCTGGTCGGACTGCCCCTGTGGGGAGCGGTGGACGCCACGTTGCACCTCTCCGAA
>JAKAWM010000261.1 GCA_021827285.1 Actinomycetes bacterium
TGCCTGACCGACGCGACCGCTGATCTCACTGTCTAATGCAGCGGTGAAAGTCGGCCTGCCCATCGGCCTCCCCGTGATCGTCCTCATGGCGGTTGGCTTGGCGCGTTGGGTAAAGACACCCCAAGGCAGGGCGGTCTGGGACACGACCATTCTCAAGCTGCCGATCTTCGGGAGCCTCATGCGCAAGACTGCGATCTCCCGGTTCTGCTCGACCTTCTCGGCGCTGCTGCGGGCGGGCGTGCCGGTGTTGGAGTCGCTCGAGATAACCAAGGAGACGGTCAACAACGTGGTGGTGGCCAGGGGTGTCGACGCCATGGAGGAGGGGGTGCGCAGGGGTGAGCCCATCGCGGCTCGGCTGGTATCGCAGCCCATCTTCCCGTCGATGATCTCTCAGATGATGACAGTGGGCGAGGAGACGGGTGCACTCGACTCGATGTTGCAGAGGTCGGCGGTATTCCTGGACGAGGAGATCCAGCGCACCGTTGACTCTTTGACGTCGCTGATGGAGCCCATTTTGATCGTCATCCTCGGTTCGGCAGTCGGCTCCATGGTGATCGCTCTGTACCTGCCCATGTTCAACGTCGCCAAGCTCGTCAACGCTGGTGGCAGCTGAACGAGCAAAGGGCGAAGATGTGGAAACAGCTGGCTCAAGCCATCCAATTGAACTGCCGATGTCCTGAGTAGCGAGCACTAGCGCAGGTGCGCCTACCGCGTGCGTGTAGGCAATCCGCTGACAGGCTCCGGGGCCAACGGGTGCCCGGACCTGTGGGCCCCGGGCACGGGACGCGGGAAATTTGGTGAACCACCACCGAGAAGGCTCGCACCAAGTTGTCTCAACAGAGAGAAAGGAAACATAAGTGCTCAAGCTCCTGGACCGGCGGCGCCGTGAGGAAGAGGGCTTCACCCTCATCGAGCTCATGGTCGTCGTGCTCATCCTGGGCATCCTGATGGCTATCGCCATCCCTACTTTCTTGGCCACAACCAAGAGCGCCAACGACGTTTCCGCTCAGACTAATGCGACGAACGCAGCGACGAGCGAACTGTCGAACAACGTGAACCAGTCTACCTTCATCGACAGCGCGAACGGCGCAAACCTCGACCCTGCTATTCCATGGGTCTCCGGTACGACTCCCGCTTCGGGCAAGGTGCTTGTCGAGGTCGGCTCAACGTGGGCAGGTCTGGCTAATGGAAGCGGTAGCACAGGCCAGATCATGCTCCTGGAGTCACTCGCCTCTGACGGCAATTGCTTCATCGTGTACTCTGACCAGGCACTGACAACTCCCGTTACTGGTTATCTTGTAACCACGGGTGGGTGTCCCACCATCAGTGCGGAGCCTAACGCCCAAGTCACTGGTGGCAACGGAGCAGCAAAAGGGGCCAACCGAATCGCCTCCAGTAGTTACGCCGCGACCACGACGTGGTATACGAGCTGGTAAGGATTGGGTTGACCGAGCCGTTGGTTCGTTCCTAGATTAGGCAGGAAGGAGACCGGCCCTAGGGCCGGTCTCCTTCGCGTTCTAGGGCTTGAAATTGGGCTTTCAGCCGTGCCAGTGAGACGCCGATATATAGTTGGTGAACCATACCCTCCAAGGTGGGCTACGTATGAAAAGTAGGGTAAGTATTGGCCTTGATATAGGCTCGTCTGCGGTCCGGGCGGCAGAGGTCGTCGTAAGCGGCGAGAAGAAGACACTGCGGCGGTTCGCACAGGTGGGCTTGCCGCAGGGGGCGGTGGTCGAGGGAGAGGTCCAGGACAAGGCGGCCGTCGTAGCTGCCCTCAAAAGGCTCTGGACAGAGGGAGGCTTTGCGAGCAAGAAGGTGGTGCTCGGCCTCGCCAGCCAGAGGGCCATGGTACGGCAGGTCGAAATGCCGCCCATGCCGGACGCCGAGCTCCGGTCGGCCCTACGGTTCAAGATCAGCGAGTTCTTACCGATCCCCGTTGAACAGGCGGTTGTGGACTTCGCCCCCTTACCGGGTGTCGGTGGCTCAAGTGAGATGCGGCGCCTTTTGCTGGTGGCTGCTCAGAAGGACGTTGTGACCGATGAGGTCGCCGCGGTCGAAGCAGCTGGCCTGAAGGTCAGGGCGGTGGACTCGTCATCGCTGGCCCTACTAAGGGGTGTCCGTGGCCTAAACACGGTCTCTGGTGGCGCTGGCGGCCTCGAGGCCGTAGTCTGCGTAGGTTCTCAGCTCATAACCGTCGCCGTACGGGACGGGGGCGTACCTCGCTTTGTCCGTACTGTAGCGCTAGCCGGGGCGCCAACCGCGGACCTGAGCGAGGCGGGAGCCCTTGGGCCGATTGGTGAAGCTTCCCGGAGGGGCAACAGGAGCACGGGGCTTCAGGTGGCACCGGTCGAGGCGCGTGTCTCGCGGCTGGACGCAATAGCGGGTGAAGTGCGCAGCTCGCTTGAGTACATGTTGTCCCAAAGCCACGCCGAGAGGTTCGAGCGCGTGCTGGTGACCGGCGGGGGGGTTATGTTGCCTGGGGTCATAGAGGCTCTCAGCACCGTGGCCGGCTTGCCGGTTGCGCTGGCTGAGCTACCCATACAGGTCGATAATAGGTCGATTGGGCTCGAAGACGAGGCACTCCACGAGGCGTCCTACCGCTGGCTCATTGCCGCCGGGCTGGCGACCTGGGGGACCGACACCTTCGGGGCACCGTCCCTGTTGCCCCCGGAAGTCTTTATCAGAAGGCGAGAGCGCATGCTTGCGGCGGGGGCGGCCGCCCTGCTCGCCGCGATCATGTTGCTGCTAGGCGGTGTCTCGCTTGCCAAAGTCCATTCGGCTAGCACGTTAAACAACGAGATAAGGGCCTATGGCGAAGAGGCGAGCGCGCTACAGGTAAAGATAAAAGGGCTGGGCTATGTTACCGAGGTCCCTGCTGAAGTCAAGCAGAGGAGGTCCATCGCCTCGGAGGTACTGACGGGCGACATCGATTGGATAGGCCTCCTGGACCGCATCGCCTCGGCGTTGCCGGCCAGTGTGACCGTGCAATCTGCCAACCTGACAAAGACTGAGCCGACGGCCTCGGGCGCGAGAGCCCCGGATGCCCTGGGGCGGAGCACGTTCGTTTTGAACATCACCATGAATGCTGAAACCACGGGTGGTCCAGCGGCGGTCGCTCAATTCATTGACCGGATATCCGTGATAAGGGGTCTGGACGCGTTGTGGGTGTCGTCAACGACCAAGTCGACGGGCGTGACGACTATCAATGCGTCCGCTGAGGTCACCGGCGCTGCGTTCAGTACACGCGCTGCCCATTTGCCAGGAGGGGGAAAGTGACTCAAAAGAGGGTCATCATTGCCGCTGTTCTAGCTGCCGCTGTGGTCATCGTGGCATGGTACGTGGGGTTCTACCGACCCGAAATGGGTCACATAAGTATCCTCCAAACCAAGCAGCAGCAAGCGGAAGAGTCCTACCTCCAACTCGAAACTCATTACGCTAGCCTTCTCCAGAGCAAGAGAGAGCTCCCAAAGGAGCGAGCCGCACTTGTGAAGCTGAAAGGGTTGGTCCCTGACGGCCCGGAGCTTGACAAGTTGGTCACCACGCTTTATGCGTCAGCGACCGCGACCGGCGTCAATCTCACTACCATAAGTTCGCCCGCACCTGCGGGGTTTGGGACAAGCGGCGGGAGCACCTCATCGCCGGGGCCGGGCCAGCTTTCTCTCAGCTTGAGCGTAGACGGGACCTCATCTCAGATCGAGAGGTTCGTCAAGGCCCTGGACGACGCGCCGCGCCTGTTCGTGGTTGACAACTTCAGCCTTAGCTTCGGCTCGTCTAGGGGAGGGAAGGGGACTGGGGGGACCAGCCAAGGTGGCACGGTCATCAGTGTCCGGGCCTTCTACGCGGATGCGGGCTCGCAAAACGCCGCGTCGTTACCTTGGGCCCTGCACCCTTGTCCGACCTTACCGGTATTGCCAGGTATTCAAGCGATGGGCAGGACCTGCCGATAGAGCCCACGTGGGCAGGAGCGCGACCGCTGGGCGCATCGTTGTGTCGCGCCGGCATGTCGCTGGTCGCATGGCGCAGTCGTGCGGAAAGGACGGCGGCTTCTCTCTGGTGGAGGTCGTGCTGGCCATGGCACTTCTGCTCGCCATGTTGGCCGCCACCAGCAGTCTGGTCCTCACGGGCCTCCAAGTCGGGCAAAACTCGCGCTTGAAACAGATCGCAACGGACATCGCCGCGAGCACGCTCGACTGCGCGG
>JAKAWM010000262.1 GCA_021827285.1 Actinomycetes bacterium
CGAGATTGATTACTCGGTGCTGGACTATCGTACCGCGCGCGAGCTGCTGGCCGCCGACTACGACCGCACGCAAATCGCGGGATGGATGAAGGCACAGTCGCCCCAACTCGCCGGGCGCCACGCAAACCAGGACGATTACATCCGTCGCACTTTGGAGCAGGCCGAGCAGCGCCTGACGCCGGCTGAGCGCCAGCAGATGGAGCACGCGCGAGCTTCGCGCACCGCCGAGCAGAGCGAGGAGTTGGAGCCGGACGACGACATGGGCTTTACCCGCTCCTGATTTTTCCTCCGCCCCGCGCTGTGTGCGAAGCGACGAAGCTAATGAGATGGGCTACCAGCCCACGGGGCGGCAGATGCGCCGCGCGCTGGTTGGGACTACGAGCCGGGAGGCGGAGCGGAACCCGCCACACGCTATGCCACGCCGTCGCCGACGGGCTGCGCGCCTCCGGCTACAGCGATGCGACCATCGCCACCGCGATGAACCACGCGGCCACCAGCAGCCTGAATTACAACGGCTGGCGCTCCGGGGGCTCAGGCGGCTACGGCGTCCGCGTCGATTCGGCGCGCCAAGTGCGTGTGAGCGGCCGGCGCCTTCGTGTCGGTCCCGCTGCCGCGGGCGGGCCAGAAGCAGGATCGGACGCCGAGCCTGGCCCGGACGGCCCGGGGATGTAGCGCCGCGCCACCTCAGGCGCAATACGCAAGAATGTTCTCGGTGGAGCGCGCCGGTGACGGTCCCGTGACCGGGCTGCCGCCCTGGCCGGCGCGCAGTAGCTCGACCGCGTGGCGGAAGCTGACACCCTGTGAGCGCATGACCCAGTCGATCGTCGAGCCGCCCGCCTGGCAGGCCCCCAGGCAGTGCCACAGGTTCTTGGCCGGGCTCACCACGAGCGACGGCTCCCGGTCGTCGTGGAACGGGCAGCAGCCCACCAGGTCCGCCCCGGCCTTCTTGAGCTCGACCCCCGAAGCCGCCACGAGGGCCTCCAGGGGCACCTCCCTCTTCAGCCGCCCTACTTCTTCGTCGGCGATGCGGGCCACCACGGCTCCAAGGCGATGAGGTCTGGATCTGTCAAGTAGATCATAAGCACTATTAGACATACACTATAGGCGATGAGCAGTCAAGGAGGCGGAGCGGTGGCTGGGACACTGGCAGCAACTACCTTGCTTATGGACTTCCCCGAACGGCTCGCCGCCCTGCGCAAAGAACGAGGCCTCACACAGCAGGCCCTGGCCGAGCGTGTCGGCATCCATGTGAGCCAGGTCCGCCGGTACGAAGGAGGCGGGGCACAGCCCACCTTGGAGGTCATCCGCCGCCTCGCAGTCGCGCTGTCGGTGAGTGCCGATCAGCTTGTCTTTGACGACGGGGAGCGAGGGCCGGCCAAGGACCTGCGCCTGCACTTAGAAGCCGTCCAGCACCTCGACCCGGACGAGCAGGCGGCCGTCCGCACGATGATCGAGGGCGTGCTGCTGCGCCACGAAGCCAAACGGTTCGCGCCTGCCTCATGACGGCGAAGACCTCAGAGCGGGGCCAGACCTCGACCTTGGCCCTTGTAAAGCGAGTCCTCAGGCGGCAGGGCGTGACCAGGCGTTGGCGGGGCCGGCGCCAGAAGGCGGCGGCCCGGCCCGTGGGGCTGCCGCCGGACAGTGCCAGCATCGTCCATCAGAGCCTTGATGAAGACCAACAGCCCCCGGGAGACCTGTTCGTGTTGTCCGTCGGCCAAGCATGAGAGACTGGGTACATGGCTTTGACAGTGCAGCTGCCCGAGGAGCTTGCCCGCCGCGTCGAGGCTCTGGCCGCGGCACGCGGCCAGAGCCCAGAACAGGTCGCCTTGGAGGCGATAGAAGCACAGGTCCCGGCACGGCGGCGCCTCAGCTTCTCTGGTGCCGGGTCGTCCGGCCAGGGCGACATCGCCAGGCGCCACAAAGAAGCCGTCGCAGAGCATTTCGCGGGCAAGACGGCCAGGGACGTCTGAGCAAGGCCCCGGCCGTGGCTCACGAGCCCTTGAGCTGAAGCCATGCCCACGTCGGCGATCGTGCTGGACACCGGCGTCATCTTCGCCGTCGCCGACCGTTCCGACGCCGACCATGACGCCTGCGACGACTTGCTAGGCGCTTTCGCCGGTGAGCTCGTTGTCCCCACCCCGGTCATCGTCGAGTCGTCCTGGCTGATCGAGGACCGCCTCGGCCCCGCCGCTGAGGCCAAGTTCCTGCGCTCGGTCACCTCTGGCGAGCTGCGCCGCCAGGATCTCTCCGACGCCGACTGGGAGCGCGCCACGAGCCCTGTGGCGGCCTACGCAGACCTGGGCCTGGGGCTGGTCGACGCCAGCATCGTCGCCGTAGCCGAGCGGCTCGGGGCGACCGCCGTCGCCACTTTGAACCACCGCGATTTCACGGTCGTCCGCCCCCGTCACGTTGCTTCGTTCGAGCTGCTGCCCTGAGCCGGGGCCTTCTCTTCAGTCACCCCAGTAGGCGAGGGCTGGCGGCCCCGCGACCACGCTGGTCCTCGGCAAGGGCCCCCCTTGCAATCGTGTTCGAAGAACGTAACCGCTGGGTGGGACCGGGTGGTGGACCACAGGCCCAGGTGCCCGAGGCGCCTTTCCATGGGGGTGAGGGCCGGTGCTCGGGCTCCTGGGACCGCCGTCACGGGCACGACGGCCGGGCCTGCTGCGCTCCCCAATGGGCAGTAGTCGGCGGTGGTGGGCCTGCGAGGCTTGGCGGCATGGACGGCTTGAGCTTCGTGGCGTCCACGGGTGCGCTCGCTGGCGTGGCCCGCCGCCGTGGTCGTCGCGGTGGTGGTGTTGCGCCGGCCGTTGGTGGGCTGGCTGGCGGTGCCGCCCCGACGGGTGATGGCACCCGCTCGTCGGCCCTCCCTGGTAAAACCCCGATGACGCCCAGGGACCGTGGCGTTCGGGGCCGCGACACTTTGGCTCTTCCTTACGAACGCGGGCTGAAGAAGTGGAAGCGCTTTGGTTGCAGGTCCACATTCACAGACTGACGTTGAAGACCGGCGAGGACCTGATCGCGTCGCATGCACCAAAAGATTGCAAACCCGCCGTCGAGGGTTTTGATCCGCACCCCGCGGCTCATTATCTCCCAGCGGGCGACGAAGCTAAAGGGGAAGGCGAGACTCCCGAAGCCAACAGCCGAATCGGGTTGTGGACCACCGAGAGCCTCGGCCACCGAAATCTCTTGAAGGCGTACTCGCCATATGGGGACGATGGCCTTTAAGATCCGAACAGATGGACCTAGCTCGAGGCCGTCCTCGTAAAGTCTGAGTCTTACAAGGGGATAGGTCCAGTTGGCCAGACCTGTTGAGCCACGTCGCATGCCGCCTAGGTACGCGACTGACGGTCGTCCCGAAATAACCGCATCCCGTACAATCCAACCTTTGAACATCGGTCACGACCCTTAGACAAGGACTCTGGAGGGCTTACTCGTACACTCTGACCCGCTCGTGTGCTCCTCTACTACTGGCCAAGCCTCGTTAAGGATGGCGTCCGCTTTGCTCTTCGACGGGAGAAGCGGATTGACTACCTTTGAGAAGGCTCGGGCAATCAAACACTCCCCGCTAAGCCAGCAGGCCCAGCCCGAGAACTCATGAACCCAGGTGTTCTGCAACCAAACGCCGACGTCCCCACCTATTCCCCAATCGAGCGGAGGGAACGAGAACTCGACGCCGAAGATGCCGTTGAATGGCCCAGCAATCGACGTATTATCCGGCGGGCTGCTTACGCCCCAGAATACTGCTGCACTGGCCCCGGCGATGACGTCGAGGTTAGCTTGGACGGCATAGAACGGTCCTCCCATCTCTTTCACGTCGCCGGCATCCGAAACTACAAAGTCGAGCGAGGCCGAGACGGTAGCACCAGCATTTAGCCCTGGGATCCCAAGAGTGCCTGAAATGCCCGGATTCCCGGAGCTAGATGTCAGCCAACACGGCAAGCCCTCGATTCCTAGGCCAATGCCCAGGCCGGCGGCGGCAACAAAGCTGCCACATGCCCCCAACGTAAGACCGTACTTGTTGTCCAACCCGCTCGGATCTGAGCTATTGACGGGGTCGTCGCCGGCATCTGGAGATCCCGACGCGTGTGGTAGCCGCCGGGAGGGGCAAAAGCCCCTCTGACGTGCTGGTTCGTGGTGGCCGGGACGGCGTTCGTGCGGGTGCTGGGGCGGGAGGCGCGTTAA
>JAKAWM010000263.1 GCA_021827285.1 Actinomycetes bacterium
GACAAGCTCGACCTGGCGGCCAGCCTCATAGGTAATAGCACGCCCCAGGCTGCGCAGCGAGTTCATGTTCTTTATCTCGCATCGGGTGCCAAGCTCAGGGGAGCCGGCGGGCCGGACGGACACGTTACAGTCCACCCGCAACGAGCCCTCCTCCATCTTGCCGTCGGAGGCGCCGGTAGCGACCAGGATCCCCCGGAGCTCGTCCACGTACTCACGCGCTTCTTCGGGGCCGCGCAGGTCAGGTGCAGAGACTATTTCGACCAGTGGCACGCCGGCCCGGTTGTAATCGACCAGGGAATGGGCCGCCTCGTGGATGCGCCCACCCCCGCCCACGTGGGTGGTCTTGCCGGTGTCCTCTTCAATGTGGGCCCGCACGATGCCGACGCGCTTGCCGCTCGGTAGCTCGAGCCACCCACCGGCGTTAATGGGCACGTCGTACTGGCTTATCTGGTAGTCCTTGGGCATGTCAGGATAGAAATAGTTCTTGCGGTGAAACAGCGACGGCTGCACCTGGCAGTGCAGCGCCAGCCCGATCCCCATTGCCAGCTGGACGGCTTGACGGTTGAGGACAGGAAGCGACCCCGGCAGACCTAGGCACACCGGGCAGATGTTCGTGTTGGGCTCGTCGCCAAAGGCATTGCGGCACCCGCAAAAGAGCTTGGTCTGGGTACGCAGTTCGCAGTGGACCTCCAAGCCCACCACGATCTCCCAACCGGCAAGCTCGGTCATCTCTCGCCTCCTGTTGTGACGGCTGGTGCCGCCTCCTCGAGAGCGGCGGCAACCTGGAACATCACCGTCTCGCCCAGGGCCGGTGCCAGTACCTGCACTCCCACCGGGAGACCGTCGTCCCCCGTGCCGAAAGGGACGCTGACGGCGGGATGACCGGCCAGGTTGGCCGGGATCGTGCAGACGTCGCTCAGGTACATGGTGAGGGGGTCGGCAGTCTTGGCTCCGAGCGCGAAGGCCGTCGTTGGTGAAGTCGGGGACAAGAGCACGTCGCAGGAGCGATAAGCCTCCTCGAAGTCCCGGATAATGAGCGTCCTGACCTTTTGCGCCTTGCCATAATACGCTTCGTAATAACCAGCCGAAAGGGCGTAAGTACCAAGCATAATCCGGCGTTTTACTTCTGGTCCAAAACCGGCTGCCCTCGTGGCCATGTACGTCTCGGTCATGTCGTTACCTCGCTCGCGAAGCCCATAGCGGACACCATCAAACCTGGCCAGGTTGGACGAAGCTTCAGCCGGCGCGATGAGGTAATAGGCGGAGAGCCCGAAACGCACCGCGGGGACACTTATTTCCTCCACTTTTGCCCCCGCAGTGGCAAGGGCGTCGGCGGCTTGGTTCAGGCGCCTGGCCACGTCGGGGGCCACGCCCTCCGCCCCGGCCAGCTCGGCTATGACGCCCACGCGCAGGCCATCCACGCCTTGGCCGAGCTTGGCACGGGCACTGGGAGGCTCGCCGGGCAGGCTGGTGGAGTCGGCCCCGTCGGGGCCCGAGATCACATCCAGTAGCAAGGCGGCGTCAGCCACGTTGGCCGCAAACGGGCCGATCTGGTCGAGCGAGCTGGCGAAGGCGACCAGCCCGTAGCGCGAGACCAGCCCGTAAGTCGGTTTGGCCCCCACCACTCCGCAAAGCGCCGCTGGCTGGCGGATGGAGCCCCCCGTGTCGGAACCAAGAGCCATGGGCACGAAGCCAGCGGCGACGGCGGCAGCGCTGCCGCCAGACGAACCTCCGGGCACCCGAGAAAGGTCGCGGGGATTGCGAGTGGGGCCAAAGGCCGAGTGCTCGGTCGAAGAGCCCATGGCGAACTCATCCATGTTGGTCTTGCCGACGGTCACGGCGCCGGCCTCCGCCAGCCTCCGGACCACCGTGGCGTCATAGGGAGGTCGCCAACCCTCCAGGATTCGCGAACAGCACGTTGTCGGGATCCCCCGGGTGCAGAGGAGGTCCTTCAGGGCGACGGGCACCCCTGCTAAGGGGCCGGGGTCTTCCCCGGACGCGACCATATGGTCCACCTGCGCGGCCTGCGCCCTGGCCAGATCCTCGGTGAGCAGGCTAAAGGCGTGTACTTGGGGCTCAGTCTGAGCCACGCGGGCCAGGTGCTCTTCCAGGATGGCAACGGCCGAGCGTTCACCCCTGCGAACTGCCTCGGCGATCGAGCGGGCGGTGGTCACGGTGCTTCCCCCAGGATCCGGGGGATCCGGAAGAACGCGCCCTCTGTGTCGGGGGCCTGCGAAAGCACCTCGTCACGGTCCAGGCTTGGCTGGGGGGCGTCTTCACGGAACACATTGGCCAGGGGGAAAGGGTGAGCCGTGGGCGGGACGTCTTGGATATCGAGGGAGGCGATGTCGGCAGCGTGGTCGAGCACGGCGGCAAGCTGGGTGGTGTAGCGCTCGATCTCGTCCTCGGGCAGGGCGAGCCGGGCTAGCCGCGCCACGTGAGCGACATCGGCCCTGGAGATCTGGGCTTGGGAGTTGGGCTGAGCCACTTGGCCATCGTAGAGCGCTACCGTTACGGGCACGGCTAAGTACCCCTTCCTCTCGGACGCCTGGGTGGCAGAAGCGCAGCGGCTTCACACGGAGGCCGAACTAGCCGCGCTCAACAGCGGTTCGCCTTCGGTAAGCCCTCAGACCGCAGTACGTCTCAACCTGATCGTCTCCGGGGCACCTTTCAGCTCGGAGCCTGTCCTTGCCCACATAGACACATCGGGCGGGAGCTTTGACATAGACGCCGGCCACCTCGAAGGCCCCGATGTCACCGTCTCGATGGGCTACGACACGGCGAAAGCGCTGTTCGTGGCGGGTAACGTCCAAGCCGTGTTGCAGGCGTTCCTGGCTGGCCAGATCAAGGTCGACGGGGACCTGACCAAGCTGCTCGACCCGGGGACAGCCATGTGGCCGGGCGCCCTTGGCTCACCCGTCCAGTCCCGGGGCCGAGAGGGGCAGGGTGGCGGGCCAGGTGGCGAGCCAGTTGGCGGGCAGGTTGGCGGGCAGGTTGGCGGGCCAGTTGGCGGGCAGGTTGGCGGGCCAGTTGGCGGGCCATCCAGCCTTCTCCCTTTCTCTCCCCAGGCGGTGGAAGCTCTGGCGGCCCGGCTGGCGGATATCACCGAGTAGTCCATCGGTGAGCCAAGCCGGCACTGACGCCGACCCGAGCGCCACGATAAGTGCTGGAGGCAGTCAGCGTGGCGGCGGTCAGCCGGGCGGCGGTCAGCCGGGTGGCGGTCAGCCGGGCGGACCGGGGGGACCGCGAGTCGGAGCGCTCACCGGCCACGACAATCCTGGTGCCGTCCGGGTGGACAAGTGGCTATGGGCGGTTCGGCTGTACAAGACGCGTACGGCGGCCACTGAAGCGTGCCGGGGTGGCCATGTACGGGTCAACCAGGCCAGCGCCAAGCCAGCCACAATGGTCAAGCCGGGAGATACCGTTCGGGACAGGACCGAGGGCCGGGAACGGGTCGTAGAAGTGGCCCGTGTGATCGAAAAGCGAACCGGTGCGCCCGCCGCCGCCGGGTGCTACATCGACCGCAGCCCTCCGCCGCCACCCCGGGAGGCTATCCCCGTCGGCTTCAGCCGGGAGCGCGGTTCGGGCCGGCCCACCAAAAAGGACCGCCGCCAGTTGGACCGGCTCCGCCGGCAGTAGGGCGACGCTCCCGCTCCCGGGGTCTCTCCCGGCCTTCCCGGGAGCTCCGCCACCTCTGCCCAGATACCGCGCCAAGCCAGGGGGGCGGACCGGGCCAGGGCGCATTATGCCGCGACAAGGCAAGAGGAAAGGCGCAGTATGCCGCGGAATAACGCGGCATACTGCGCCGGGCCCCCGAGCGGCTCCCCTTGTGCCTTCCTACCGAAGGGCATCGATCTGGCCTGCCGAAGGCATCGATCTGGCTACCGAAGGGCATCGATCTGGACAGCCAGGTCGATGTCAGCCCGGGTCAGGGCGCCAATGGAGTGGGTAGACAGGCGAAGAGTCACCGTGCTCCACCGGATGTCGATATCAGGATGGTGACCCGCCTGCTCCGCCAGCGCGCCCACGGCGTTCACGTAAGCCAAGGCGGCCGAGAAGTCCTTGCCCTTCCAGACCTTGACCAGCTCGTTTCCTTCACGCTGCCAGCCAAGGCCCTCACTCAGGGCCTTGTCCACCACACTCGGTTCAATTGCCTCCATGCGGCGAGCCTAACGGCGGC
>JAKAWM010000264.1 GCA_021827285.1 Actinomycetes bacterium
GGCTACCCCTATGGCTGCGTTGTCGGCGGCGTGACCAGGACTGGCACTACTCTGCCCGAGGTAAATGAGCGCCCCTACACCGACCATTAGGACGAGGGCCAGTAGCAACACGTACTCGAGGATGGTCACGCCTTCGTCGGTGGCTGCGCACTGTCGCCTATGGCGGCTAACCCAAGGCATTGCATCTCCACCTCCGGCACCCGGCCGCACGCGCCAGGCGCCTAGGGCGTGTTCAGGCTATTGGTGCTATTGATGGTGTGCCCGACCTGATGGATCGTGTTGTTGACGGTACCACCGAGAAAAACGAGAGCGCCGATGGCGACAACCGCGATGAGGGCCAGCAGTAAGGCGTACTCCACCAAGCTGGCACCATTATCATCCTTGCCCGAGAACTTGCCCCGTAACCAACTTGCCACTAGTGCCGGCCATATCATGACCTGGTTCAGCATAAGTGCCTTCCCTTCCTTCACAACCTGGCCCGAGCGGAGCGGGCAGGTACGCACCCCTTCTGGCGGGCCACCACCAGTCTTCACGGTAGGTGGCCACAATTCCATGGGCCGATAGGCCTATTTCTCACTATCACCCCTGGTACTGCCGGCAAATCTGGCTTACGCTGGGCAACGCGAACAATAGTCAAAGATGGGCCAGTCACCGTGACGCTGAGTGAGATCCTGCTCGCACGCCAGGAGTTGCGAACCGGAACTGCGCCCGGTACGCAGGACCGAACGAGCCCCGAGCGCTCGGCCCTAAGCCGGCTTCGCTTTCACCCGGCGCTCGTAGTAGTGATAGGTGCCAGCGCCGCCCTGTGGCACGAGGCTATGCATTCGGGCCTATCGGGCGATGTCTTTTACCAGCTGGCCTCCGGACGGTGGATGCTCTCCCACCATTCTGTTATCCGTCATGACGCTTTCTCCTACACGGTCGGGGGCAGGCCCTGGCTGGACGAGGAGTGGGGTTTTCAGGTCGTGCTGGCCTGGCTGGTTGCCCACCTGGGGCCCGTCTCCTACTGGCTGCTGTCCAGCGGGGCCTGCACTGGAGCGGTGCTGTTGGGAGCGGCCCGCTGGAGGAGGACGGGGGCGGGTTGGCTGTGGACGGCCACCCTTTCCATCCTGGCGGCAGCCGGGTTATCCGTGGCCCTCACCCCTCGCCCTCAGGATCTCAGTTACCTCTTCTTCTCCCTGCTGTTACTGCTCATGAGCGCGGCCCGGCGCCAGTCCCGATGGCTGTTTGCCATCCCGCCCCTGTTGCTCGTCTGGGCCAACGTGCACGGGAGCTTCTTGTTGGGCTTGGGAGTTTTGGCACTCGAGCTCGGCTGGTCCACCCTGCCCAACTGGCCGGGTCGAGCACAGCTGGGCCAGGGGCTCTCCAAGAGCGCCACAGGGGTGACATTTATCGCCAGCGTGGTGGCCACCATGGTCAACCCACATGGGCCAAGGCTCTTGGCCTACGCCCTCCGGGTGAGCACCGCGCCCCAGCTCACATCGTTCATAGCCGAATGGCAGAGCCCAGACTTCCACTCCTACTTTTACCTTGCCATAATCGTTGGGCCCGTCCTCCTGCTCGTCGCCCTACTGGCGTTCACGAAGACGGTCTTTGCCCTGGACGACCTGGTCCTGGCTCTGCTCCTCCTGCTGGGCACCCTTCATGCGGTGCGGTTCACACCCTATTTTGTCCTGGCCATATGCGCCGTCTTGGCTAGATGGCAACCGCTTCCCAGGGAATCAATCCGGCCTGCCATCTTGACCGTCCCACTGAGCGCGGTCCTCGCGGGTGCGCTCCTGGTTGGCCCGCACGTCCCCGCCGGCGCGCCGCAAGTTGGCAACGGCTCCCTGGCGACGCCGATCGCCGCCACCAAGTTCCTCGCTCACCAGCGGGGAAGGGTGTTTTCCACCTACTGGTGGGACGACTACCTGATCAGCCAGGGGATCCCCGTTTTCGTCGATGGCCGGACCGACCTGTACTTCGGGACGGGGGTACTACGAACCTACATAAGCGTGTCCACCTTGAGCGTCAATCCGGACCGTGTGCTCAACCGTTGGGGCATCCGCTGGGTGATGTGGGACACGGGCGACGCACTTAGTACCTACCTGGCGCAGGATCCTCGCTGGCGCGTCAAGCTCCATGCCGGAGAAGCCGTGGTTTTTGAGCGGGTCGGCCTCAAACGCTAAGCCCGTCCGAGCTCAGGCAATACGGACAATCCCTAAACGCAGGGCCTTGGCGACGGCCTGGGTGCGGCTCTGGGCTCCCAATTTGGAGTAGATGTGGTTGAGGTGGTTCTTCACCGTCTTCGGGCTCACGTAGAGTTGACGGGCTAGTTGGGCGGTGGAGGCACCGTTGGCCAGAGCCTGCATTACCTCGACTTCCCTCTGGGTGAGGGAGTGGTTGGGCATGGCCCGGTTGGCGATGTGAGAATTGGCCTTCAGGTAGGACCGGGTCAGGTCGAGGTGGCGGCCAGGCATCTCCCTGACCGCCTCCTGCACAGCAGAGACGATCTCATCGGTACTGCAGTCCTTGACCAGGTAGCCGACCGCGCCAGCCGCAAAGGCTGCCTTTATGGTCGCTTCGTCGGCGAACATCGTAAGGATGACCACTGAAGTTTGCGGCAGCTGGCGGGATAGTTGGCGGGTTATCTCGATCCCGTCTTTCCCGGGCAGGGATATGTCCATCAGGACTACGTTGGGCTGGCTCTCCTGCGCCGTCTCCAGCGCCTCGTCGCCATCGCCAACGTCGGCTACCACTGACAAACCGGCTGACTCCAGCGAGCGCCGCAGGCCCTCTCGCAGTACCCTGTGGTCGTCCACCAGCATGGCTCGGACCGCGCTCATTGGTGCCACCTCCCATCGTTAGCTTCTGGCTGCCCCAAGCGCAGCCTCACCGTTGTGCCCTGTCCTGGGGGCGAAGCGATTGTCAAAGTCGCCCCGATGGCGTCGGCTCGCTCGCGCATACCCAGGATCCCGAACGCGTCACGGCGGAGAGGAGCGATGGCCGCCATGCCCTTGCCGTCGTCAACCACTTCGAGCACCGCTTCCTCAGCCTCACAGCACAAGCGGATGTCGATGTGCTGAGCTCCCGAGTGGCGCTCGGCGTTGGTGATGGCCTCTTGGGCGATGCGCGCCAGCTCGCGCTCGATCATAGGTGGCAGCGACACTTCTCCATTGGCCGACAAAGAGGTGGATATACCGGAGCGCTGCTCCACTCGCTCCAGCAACCCGGCTAAGGCCTCCGCCAGGTCGGTCCCTTCGCCCACCTCGATGCGCAAGTCGGACAGCTTGGTGCGGATTTCTCTCGCTGCCTTGCGCACTTCTCCTGCTAGGTCCGCCAGTTCGCTCGCCGCGTCGTCCTCCAGCCCTCCCGCCTTGCTCGACTCTCCGGCCAGGCGATCGAGAGAGATGGCCACAAAGGCAAGCGATTGGCCCACCCGGTCATGCAGTTCCCGGGCGATCCGGCCTCGCTCCTCCTCGGCCCCGAGGGTGCGCAGCCGGCGGAACCAGCGCGCGTTGTCAATGGCTAACGCGGCGTGGCGAGCTACACCGGCCACGATCTCACGGTCCCGCTCGTCAAAGGTCTCCTTGTCCCCTGCCCTCTCGACGGACAGCAGCCCGATCAAGTTATTGCGGGCCCGCAGAGGGGCGTAGAGCCCCGTGGCCGCCTCGAGCGCCATCCCTTCACCCTCTTGCAGGGACGAGCGACGCACGGGCCCGAGCGAGCGTGTTGCCTCGGCCATAGCCGCTGGCAGCTCGCTCCCAGCGATGACCTGGGGCAAAGTGACGCCCTCGGCCAGCGTCACCTCCCAGCGCTCACTGCCCTCTCCCCCGTTGGCCAGCAGCAACACCACCACGTCGGGGCTGAGGAGATCTTGTAGGCGGGAAAGTGTATTGGCAATGGCGGCGCGCAGGTTGAGCGATGCTGGCAGGGAGGCCGCCTTGGCATGGAGCTCGAGCAGGAGATGGTTGACATCGCTGAGGCTGCGAAGCCACTCCATTTCCTCGCCTTGCGATCTGCGTCCCGCCCGCAGCAGCCAGTCGCTGTAGGAGCCGAGCATGGCCACCGCACCCAACACAGCCAAGCGCTCAATACCTCCCTTGGCTTGCGCGTGGCTAAGCGCACCCACCACGGCACCACCGGTCAGTGCGGCCACTCCCGCGACT
>JAKAWM010000265.1 GCA_021827285.1 Actinomycetes bacterium
GCTGGAGCAGGTAGGGGCTCTGTTCTTGGGCCAGGCGGTTCATTGCTGGCATCTTGCCACCCCGCTTACGGTTCGGCCCAAACTCGCTCACGTGCGATCCCACCGAGCTGGTACCTGGGAAGCTGAGCTCGAGCCCCCGCCCGTCCGGTGACGCCGTTCGGGCCTTCGGCCCGCCCTCGGCCGTCGCCAGTCTGGCGGCCGAGGACGCTGAAGAGCCCCGGGGGGTGCCCCCGGGGCTCTGTCATGGGAGGTAGCTGTTTTGGTGCCTAGCGGGAACGGTCGTGTGAGTGCGCCCTGCCGTGAGGGCGGCCCTGGTGAGCCAGGACCTGGATGTGGGCGTGGTAGAGCTGCCCGTTCCAGCGGACCCATTGGCGGTCGCCGGAGTTGAGCTCGACCAGGTTGCGGCCCCGGGGGGAGCCCAGACGGAACCGGTCGCTCCAACCCAGGCCCAGATGCCAGCGGCCCTCAACCTTGAGGCGGACGAGGATCCGCACCCGCACTCCCCGTACGGGGCGAGCGACACAGGGGAAGCTGATCACAAAAGCCCCATGAGCCGTGATCACCAGGCTTCCTGGGCCCAGAGGGTGCGGCCAACCCTGGAAGTGAAAGACGCAGCCCACCGGACGATGGGGCCCCGGCGGCCCAGGGGTCGGGACGGGTGGGGTGGTTGGAGTGGTCGTAGTCGTAGTGGTTGCCAGGGTGGTCGTGGTCGTGACCGGGCCGGCGGTGTAGAGGTTGAACTCGTCGATCGACCACCACCACGGAGTGATGCCGGTGGTCAGGATGACGGCCACGTACTGGGCCGTTTGTGCCGGGAAGCTCACTATCTGAGTTGTCCCGGTGCCGGTGCAGCTGGCCACCACCACCCAAGAGGTCCCGTTGAAAACCTCCACGTCGAAGCCTCGGGCGTAGTCGTTGGGCGAGTTGGGGACCTGCATGCTCAGCTCGTCGAAGGTTTGTGCCGAGCCCAGGTTGACCTCGAAGTAAAGCCCCGAAGCCTGAGGCTCGTCGGTGCTGAACCGGGTGGTCAGGCTGCCGTCCAGGGCGTTCGCCGGCAGGTCGGCGCTGCCTGAGGGAGCGTTACTGCTGGCGACCCAACCGCTGCGGTCGAGGGCCGAACCACTGACCGAAGCCGAGCAGCTGGTATTTGCCATAGTCGTGGTCGTGGTGGCCGCCGTGGTGGTCGTGGTGGCCGCCGCGGTGGTCGTGGTAGTCGAGGGGACGACGTGGTAGCGCAGGTACCGCTCCGCCCGGTACAGGTCGCGCCGGGCGAAGTCGATGGCCCGCCACGCCACTCGGATGGCCTGGTCGGCCGGGGCGAGCAGGCCGTGGTTGGCATCCCACTGGGCTGCCGTGTAGCCGAGTAGCTGGGCCGACAGGCCGGCAGTAGCGTTGCTGGCCACCTGGATCTGGGCCTGGGCGCTAGCCAGGAGAGGGCCCACGACGGCCTGGTCGGCCGGGGGGACCTGGGCCTGGATATCGCTCAGCTGGGTGTTCAGGGCCGGCAGTTCGACATTCGTGACCCAGTCCAGTGCGATTACGTCGCGGGCCATGGGGAGCACGAAGTAGTAGGTGCGGATCTGGGTGAAAATGCTGGCCCGGTCAGCGATGGCCTGCTGCAGGGTGGTGTCGGAGGCGATCTTGGTGCCGATCGCTTGCAGGCTGGTTATGTCAGACTGCATTTGGTTGACCAGGGTGCTCTGGTCCATGCCAAGGAAGGTCTTGTCCTGGACCACCTTGATCTCGCCTTGGAGGGCGTCCACACGGTTGGAAATCAACCGGGCGGCATCCGCCTGGATGGCGGCCAGCCCCGGGGGCGGGGGCGCGATGGTCGTCGTTGTTGACGTGGTCGTGGTCGTCACACCATCGGCAAAGGCGGGGGGCAGGGCGGGAGCCACCGTGGCCGCCACGGTGGCGAGGGTTGTTATCAATGCTGCGGTGGCCACGGCGGGCCAGTGTCGCTGGCGCCGTTCGTTGGTCATCACTTGACTCCTTTCGTCTGTAGCCAGTCGTTCTCAGGAGACCATTCCCCTCGCTCTTGGCGATGGCTTGATCGCGGTGTGAAGATCGTGTGAAGGAGGCCGGCCGGCGGCGTCAGAGCGGTGGGCGCAACGATTCCCGCAGGGCCTGGCGGCGCACCTTGCCTATGGAGGTCTTTGGCAGCTCCTCCATTACGATCAGCTCCCGGGGGGCCGCAAAACCGGCGATATGGTCCCGTACCAGGGCGCGCAGCTCATCTAGAAGCGGCGGACGGCTCCTATCCCGAGGTACCACGCAGGCCACCACCCGCTCGCCCCACTCGGGATCGGGCCGGCTGGAAACGGCTACTTCGGAGACCCCCTCGTGCCTGCGGAGGACGCTCTCCAGGCCAGCCGGCCACACGTTTTCCCCCCCGGTCACGATCATGTCCGAAAGCCGGCCCCTGACTTCCAAGTGCCCGTCGGGGCCCAACTCTCCGGCGTCACCGGTGGAGAACCAGCCCTGGGCATCGAGCGGTACTGTCCCGTCCCGGTAGCAACGCAGCAGCATTGGGCCGCGCAGGCGGATCTCGCCTCCTTCGACCGATACCTCCACGCCGTCCAGCGCCACACCGTCATACACGACGCCGCTACCCGTTTCGGTCATCCCGTAAGTGGTGACGACGTTAGGTGGCAAGTCGGCCGGCGGAGCAGACCCCCCGAGCAGGACGAGATAGAACGTGGCCGGGTCGAGCCTGCGCAGTGCCGTTGGGACAAGCGAGACGGCCACATCCGGCCCCGACTCCTGGAGCACCGCCGCCTGGTCGAAGCCGGGCAGGACGCTAAGAGCGGTCCCGGTGAGCAAGGCCCGGGTCACGACGGAAAGGCCGCCGATGTGAGATAGCGGCAGGCAGGCCAGCCAGCGGTGCCTTTCCGGGTCGATACGGAGACGGGCGCTGGTGGCTCGGGCAGAAGCTGCTATCGCCATGTGGGTCAGTACCACCCCTCTGGGCTCGCCTTCGCTACCACTGGTGGCTACCACCAAGGCGTCCCCTTCCTCGACCGGCTGGCCGCCGTGGAGGCGATGCTTGCCGGAGGGATCGTGCACCCAGGACGGCTTCAGCGCCGCCAGCCAACGTCGTCGCGCCGGAGGGGAAAGGCGCTGGTCGATGGGGGCGGCAGCGGCACCGGCGTCCCACGCTGCCCTCAGCGCGTCGACGAACTGAGGTCCTCCTGGCAGGTCCAATGCCACCAGATCAGCCACATTGGCTAGTTTGCCAGCGATGATGACACAGCTTGAGCAGGTGCGGCACCCCTGGTTGCACGGGGCGCGCCCGCGGACCTTACCGGCCTCGGTGGTACCCGTTCTCGTAGGCACGGGGGCGGCCGCGGCTTACGGGCTGGTCATTTGGTGGCGTGCCCTCCTGGCCGGGGTGGTGTCGATGGCGCTTCAGGTCGGGGTCAACTATGCGAACGACTACAGCGACGGGCTGAAAGGGGCCGACCGGGCTCGGGTGGGACCGGTGCGCCTCGTGGCCTCCGGGTTGGCCTCGCCCGCGGCGGTACGCCGGGCGGCTGTGTTGTCGTTCGGGCTTGCCGGGCTGGCCGGCCTCGCTCTGGCCGCGGTCGCCGGGTGGTGGCTGGTGGGGGTGGGAGCGGCGTGCGTGCTGGCGGCCTGGCTGTACACGGGGGGCCCCAAACCATACGGTTACCTGGGGCTGGGGGAGGCGTTCGTCTTCGTCTTCTTCGGGCTGGTGGCCACGGCCGGCTCGGCCTACGTGCAGACGGAGCGGGTCACCTCTCTCGAGGTGCTGGCGGCTCTACCGGTAGGCCTCATGGCGGTGGCGTTGCTCGTCGTGAACAACCTCCGAGACATACCCGGGGACGCGGCGGCGGGAAAACGCACCCTGGCCGTACGGCTCGGGCCGTCGCGCACCCGGGTGCTGTATGGAGCTTGCGCCCTGGGCGCGCTTGCCTGCCTGGGGGCGCTGGGAGTCATGCACCCTTGGGCCTGGCTCGGCCTTGGCTCCCTTCCTTTCATCGTGCTGCCGGTGCTCGCCGTCGCCCGGGGCACCGAGGGCGGGGCACTGGTCCCCGTTCTCGGAGCCACGGGGCGAGCTCAGCGCGTACTTGGTTTACT
>JAKAWM010000266.1 GCA_021827285.1 Actinomycetes bacterium
CGCCCGTCTCGGTCAGCGCCTCTTCGGCCCGGAGCTGGACAGGGCGGAGCATTGGCAACCGGGTGCGCTGCCAGCCGTGACGAGCCCACGGCGGACCTTGGCACGGCCAGCTGGAGCGCCAGCCGCGGGGAGCGACGGCCCGGTGACAGGGGCACGGCCAGCTGGAGCGCCAGCCGCGGGGAGCGACGGCCCGGTGACAGGGGCACGCCCGAAGGGGGCGCCGGTTCGGTGACAGATGAACTACCCACGGGGGACCAACCGGGGGGCGGCGAGGCTGGCTTCTCGCTGACCGTCCTCGGCTGCGATGGGAGCTACCCAGGTCCCCGAGGGGCCTGCAGCGGGTACTTGCTCCGGGCGGCCGGTTTTGTGATCTGGATGGAGGCGGGCTCGGGCACTCTGGCCAACCTGCAGTCTCACGTGAGCCTGGCGGACCTGGGGGCCGTCGTGGTGAGCCACGCTCATCCGGACCATTGGAGCGACCTGGCGGGGCTCTACGTGGCCTTGCGGTACTTCCTCGGGCGCCAGGGCCTACCCGTCTATGCCCCCGAAGGTTTGCGTGGGCTCATGGCCGGCGAAAGGCCCGACGGCACCTTCGACTGGCGGGTGGTGAGCGACGGCGACTCAGCACAGATTGGGCCGTTGCGCTGGTCCTGGTCACGCACCGACCACCCGGTCGAGACCTTGGCTGCCAGGGTGGAGGCGGGCGGTCGAGCCCTTGGCTATTCGGCCGACTCCGGCCCTGGGTGGCGGTTGGCCAGCTTGGGCGCCGGGCTCACTCTGGCCCTTGTAGAAGCCTCGCTCACAACGGAGTCGGAGGGCACCATGCCGCACTTGAGTGCCCGCCAGGCGGGTGCGGCCGCGGCCGAGGCCCGGGCCCAGCGCCTGGTCATAACCCACCTGCCACCTTCTATTGATCGCCTCCGGGCGCGAGCGGAGGCAGAAGCCGCGTGTGGGGCCCAAGTCGAGCTAGCCGAGGTAGGCAAGACGTGGGTTGTATAACCGTCATGGTCAGGGCAACGTCATGCAGGCACGAGCTGTGAGCACTGTCCAACGCCCCGATGGGCGCCGTCCAGATGAGCTACGACCGGTAGAGCTGGTACGAGACTTCACCGAGTTTGCTCCCGGTTCGGTACTGGTCCGCATGGGCCGCACGGCGGTCCTCTGCACAGCTTCATTTGCTGACGAAGTGCCCCGCTGGCTGAAGGGGAGCGGCCGGGGTTGGGTGACGGCTGAGTACTCGATGCTGCCCGGTTCGTCGCCGGAGCGGGTGGACAGGGAGGCGGCCAGGGGTCGCCAGTCTGGTCGTACCCAGGAGATCCAAAGGCTCATCGGCAGGAGCCTGCGTGCTGTCACCGATCTCCGGGCCCTGGCAGACCAGCAGGTCACGCTGGATTGTGACGTCCTCCAAGCCGATGGCGGCACCAGGACCGCTAGCATTGTGGGCGCCTGGGCAGCTCTGCACGACGCGTGTAGCCGTATGGTCGTTACCGGGAGGCTGACCACCCATCCGGTTCGCGATGCCTGTGCGGCCGTGTCGGTTGGCATCATCAGGGGCACGCCCATGCTGGACCTTTGTTACGCAGAAGACGCGGGAGCTGACGTGGACATGAACGTGGTCATGACCGGTTCTGGTGGCTTGGTCGAGCTCCAAGGGACCGCGGAAGGCAGCCCATTTTCCAAACAGGAGCTGGCCACGATGCTGTCCCTGGCTGAGGGGGGGATCGCCGAGCTGCTCGCTGCCCAGTCTGGCCTGGTTGCCACTCCACCGCCGCCTAAAGAGGCACGGGGTACCCCAGTTCGTGAGTAGCGCCTTACGCTTTGTGCTGGCGACGGGTAATCCCGACAAGGCTCGGGAGATCCGCGAGATCTTTGATGATGTCGGCCTGCAGGTCAGGCTGATCCCGCGGCCAGCAGACGCCCCCGAGGTGCCCGAGACGGCGCCCACGCTGCTCGGCAACGCCCTGCTGAAGGCCCGAAAACTGGTTGCCTTCACCGGGTTGGCGGCCATGGCCGAGGACACTGGCCTGGAGGTGGAGGCTCTGGGTGGCGCTCCCGGGGTACTTACGGCTCGCTTCGCCGGGGAACCTCCCGACGAGCAGGCCAACGTGGACAAGGTGCTGGCGGAGCTGGCCCGCGCTCGGCGCAGGAAGCCCGAAGAGCGGCGCGCCCGGTTCGTGACCGTGGCGGCTGCCTGCTGGCCTGACGGCCGGGAGATCACCACCGAGGGCCGGGTGGAGGGCTGGATCGCCGAGGAGCGACGCGGCACCGGGGGGTTCGGCTATGACCCGGTCTTCGTACCGCTCGAAGCCGACGGGCGTACGTTTGGGGAGCTGGCCGCAGTGTCCCCGGCCGCCAAGCACGCCCTTTCCCACCGGGGGAGGGCCTTTGTCGAGTTGGCTGAGCGGCTCAAGACCGTGTTCCCCAGCGCGATCATGGGTAAGTGAGCTCGGCTCAGAGCCAGGCACCGGCGCGCCACAGGCGGTCCTGGGCGCCGCGGACCGTTCGCCACCTGGCCGAGCTTCTAGTCGTCGTCCTGGTTGTCGAGGTTTTCGTCCTACCCGAGATCGGTGGTACACACAAGGCCCTGCGCGAGCTGTCCCATGTCAACCCGTTCCTGCCGGTGGCGGGGCTGGTGGCCGAGGTCTTGGCGCTGCTGGCCTACTTTGAGCTCACTCGTACTCTCATCCCCCCGGAAGCGGACCCCGGCTTTGCCAGTGTGTCCCGGATCCAGCTGTCCACTTTGGCCCTCAGCCACTGCGTGCCGGGAGGCAACGCCGTGGCGTACTCGCTCGGTTACCGGCTGCTGATGCGGGCCGGAGTTGGCGGGCCCGATACGGGCTTCGCTCTGGCTACCCAGGGCCTGGGTTCGGCGGTCGTCCTCAACGTCATCTTCTGGCTGGCCTTGGCCGTGTCACTTCCCTTCTACGGGCTGCAACCCGTCTACCTGGTGGCCGCCATCGCCGGTCTGGTTCTCATGGTCTTCATTGCCGCCCTGATCGTGCTGCTCACCAAGGGTGACGAAAGAGCCATGCGGGTGGTGCGGGCAGCCAGCCGGCGGCTGCGTTTCGTGCAGCCCGAGACCCTGCCCCGGCTGTTCGGCCAACTTCTGGCTCGGGTCGAAGAAATGGGCCACGACCACCGCCGGCTAGGGCGAGTGCTCACCTTCGCCGCAGCCAACTGGCTGTTCGACGCCGGCTCGCTCCTTCTTTTCGTCGGCGCGTTCGGCCATTGGGCCAACCCGGTGGCGCTGCTTGTCGCCTATGGCGTGGCCAACATCTTGGCCGCCATACCCATCACGCCGGGTGGGCTCGGATTGGTGGAGGGCTCTCTCATCCCCATCCTGGTTGGCTTTGGCGTACCCAGTGTCAGCGCCTCCCTCGGGGTGCTCAGCTACCGGTTGATCAACTTCTGGTTGCCCATACCGGTCGGAGGCGCCGCCTACCTCTCGCTCAAGGTCCACCCTCCGGCGCAAGACCAAGCTGGACTGGCCGCTCGGCGGGCGTTGTGGCGGGCGCGGTGGCGCTGGGCCGTCGACTTGTTCGGGCGCGATAACCCTACGCCGGTGGCTGAGGGGGCGCTCCCCACGCTTCAGAGCACCCTTCCAGGCCTGGCCGCTGGCGACGGCTTGGCTGGCCCATCTCTTCGGGACGCCAGTGATCCCCCCGGCTGCGACAACGGTAGCGATCAGCACCCGGCCAGCTTGACAGCTGGGAGCCCGGGGAGCCCGGCCCGGCCCCCCAGCCCCTAGTCGCTGTCTCAACGTGGCTCCGGCGGTGAGGGGCTATCGTCAGCGGCTGCCGGCAGGGGGTGCTCACCCTACCCCAGGTGGCCTGGCACCGCGCCTTGACGGTCTGGCCGCGCGCCTTACATACCGGCACCCGAGATATACCGGCACTCGAGCAACACGAAGCGCCCGTGCGGGTCGATCTCGATCACCTCGGGGCTGGTCGGCTTGGCGGTAAGGCATTGGGCTCGGGCCTGGTTCAGCTGGCTTTGCCAGGTGGGCCCGGCGGAGCGCCCGTTGCTGGTGCGAAAACCGGCGGCCCAGCCGGGCACCAGTAGC
>JAKAWM010000267.1 GCA_021827285.1 Actinomycetes bacterium
CGGGGCTTTCATGGCACGTGGCACATGTACCATCGAGGCGGCCGCCCTGTCTGCCCACGTGCACGGCCTGGCCGCTGGCCGCGGCTTGCGGGAGGGGCTGGTAGCCGGTGACATACCCGACCTGGTCGCGAGCTGGCTCTCAGCGAACCTCTAGGCGTGCCACGAACCTCGCCCGGTTACCTAAGAGAGCTCGGGGTAGAAGTGGTCTTCTCGCGGGGGCGGCGCTACCAGGGGGAACGTTCCGGGTCCACGCCAAGCTAGCCCTGACGTGGCAGACTAGGCCCGTGCACAGGCCCCTTTCTGGCGGGAGGGAACCAACCGGCTTGGAGCCGGAGTTCGTACAGGGTATGAGCCGTGTTGCCGAGGGCGAAGTTCACCTGACCACTGCCAAGCGCGTGGCGGGCTGGTTACGACCGGCTTGGGTCGAAGTGAGCCTGGCCGCGGTCGAGGCCAATGCCGCCTACGTCGCAGGTCTGGTGGCGCCGGCTCGGGTGTGCGCCATCGTCAAGGCGGATGGGTACGGGCACGGTGCGGTGCTCGTGGCGGAGGCCGCTTTGGCCGGCGGGGCGACCTACCTCGGAGTGGCCCTGGCAGAGGAGGGCCACGAGTTGCGCACAGCGGGCATCGACGCCCCGGTGCTGGTCCTGTCTGAGCCTCCCCCGGAGGCGATGCGGCTCGTGATCGAAGACGGCTTGATCCCGACCCTTTACACCGAGGAGGGCACTCATGCGCTCCTGGAGGCGGCCGCCCGGCTCAACCCCGAGGCGCCGGTGCCCGTACACCTGAAGGTGGACACGGGCATGCACCGGGTCGGGGCCACTCCGGGAGCCGCGGTGGAGCTGGCCCGGGCCATTGCCGGCGAACCCAGGTTGCGTCTCGACGGGCTCTTCACCCACTTGGCCGTGGCCGACGCGCCCGCCGACCCTTTCACGGCCCACCAGCTCGACGTGTTCGAGGCGACCCGGTCGGCCCTGGCCCGCCAGGGGATCCTGCCGTCTTTGCTCCATGCTGCCAACTCGGCCGGAGCCTTGTGGCACCCGCGGTCGCGCTATGACATGGTCCGTCCGGGCATTGCGCTCTACGGTCTCGGCCCGGCCCCCTCCGTCCAGGACCCACTTCTGGGAGGGCTACGGCCAGCCCTCTCGCTGAAGGCAGAAGTCACTTTGGCAAAGGAGGTGGCGGCGGGAGAGGGGCTCTCGTACGGCCTTCGCTACCGGCTGACCGAGCCGTCAACCGTGGCCACGGTGCCGGTCGGTTACGCCGACGGCGTGCCCCGGCGGCTGGCCGGCACCGGTGGGGAAGTCCTGATCGGGGGCCGGCGCTATCCGATCGCCGGCTCGGTCACGATGGACCAGCTGATGGTGGACTGCGGTCCCGGAGCCAACGTCAAGGCGGGTGACGAAGTGGTGTTGATCGGGAGGCAGGGGGACCAGGAGATCACGGCCTGGGATTGGGCGGAACGGCTGGGTACCATCGCCTACGAGGTCACCTGCGCATTATCCCCGCGCCTACCTCGCATCTACACCTGAGGCGGGCCGTCCCGACGCGCCGGGCCATCACCTGGTACCAGGCCGTCGCCGAGGCGGCAGCCGGGGAGTGACGGTGAGTGCCTACCCGCTGGGCGGCCCCACCGGGGCACCCGTCACGCCAGCGCGCTCACGACATGGTCGATGCAAGCCGTCAATGCCTCGATGTCCGATGGCTCGATGGCGGGGAACATGGCGATGCGTAACTGGTTGCGCCCCAGCTTTCTGTAGGGCTCGGTGTCCACCACCCCGTTGGCCCGCAGGATCTTGGCCACCGTGGCCGCGTCTACCGATGGGCTGAAATCGATGGTGCCCACGACATGAGAGCGTTCGTCAGGCTTTTCGACGAAAGGCGAGGCGTAGCCGGTGGACTCGGCCCAGCCATAGAGGTTCTCGGCCGAACGGTCGCAGCGGCCCGTTGAGAAGGAAAGGCCGCCATTTTCCAATATCCATTCGAGCTGGTTGACCGCGAGCAGGAGCGTCGTCACGGCGGGGGTGTTGTAAGTCTGGTCCAGCCGGCTGTTGTCCAAGGCAATGGAAAGATCCAAGAAAGCAGGTACGAACCGGCCCGACTCCTTTATGTGCGCCACCCGGGCTACGGCCGCGGGCGACATCAGGGCCACCCATAACCCGCCGTCGGACCCAAAGCCCTTTTGGGGCGCGAAATAGTAAACGTCGAACTGCGAAGGGTCAACCGCCAGGCCGGCGGCTGCCGACGTAGCGTCCACCGCGACGAGAGCCCCGGTCCCGGCGCCATCGGGGCGGTGGATTTCCATCATCACGCCCGTGGAAGTTTCGTTATGCGTAAGCGCGTAAAAGTCAACGTCTTTTCGGGCTATTGGCTGGGGGTGAGTGCCGGGTGGGCTGGCCAGTATGTCAGGATCGGATAGCCAGGGTGCTGCTTGGGCGGCGGCGGCGAATTTGGACGAGAACTCTCCGAATGAAAGGTGCTGGCTCTGCTTTTCGATCAGGCAAAAAGTGGCGATGTCCCAGAAGGCGGTGGCACCCCCGTTGCCTAGCACAACCTCATAGCCCTCGGGAAGGTTGAAAAGCGTGCCCAGCCCGGAACGCAGGCGGCCGACCAAGGACTTTACCGGCTTTTGGCGATGGCTCGTTCCCAGGGGCCCGCGGGCCGCGGCCATTAGCGATGAGAAGGCCGCCTGGCGCACCTTGGAAGGACCACTCCCGAAGCGGCCATCGCCCGGCAGCAGCGCCGGGGGGATCTTGATGTCGGGGAGAGCGTTATCTGGCATGGCGCCAGTCTGCCAGCCCGGGCCGGCGGGCCGCAGCTCAAAAACTAGTGACGAAGGTCCCTACGGAGGCCGGGAAACCAACTTTGAGCCCAGACGGCTTTGGTGCGACGATGGGACATGGCTCGAGTCCTTGTCACCGAAGAGATCGCCCCCGCTGGCCTTGACCTGCTCCGAGAAGCGGGCCATGAAGTAGATGTTCGATTGGGGTTGGGCTCGGGCGAACTTCTCGAGGCGGTGCCGGGGGCGGAGGCGCTCGTCATCCGCTCAGCCACCAAGGTGACAGGAGAAGTCCTTACGGCTGGCCGGGCGCTCAAAGTGGTGGGCCGAGCCGGCATCGGGTTGGACAACGTTGACGTGCCTGCCGCGACCCGCCGGGGCGTGATGGTGGTCAATGCCCCCCAGTCCAACATCATCTCTGCTGCCGAGCACACCATCGCCCTGCTCCTGGCGCAGGCCCGCAACATCCCCCAGGCGCACGGGGCGCTGAAGGCCGGCCGCTGGGAGCGCAGCCGCTGGGACGGGGTCGAGCTGTTTGGCAAGACCCTAGGCGTGATCGGACTGGGCCGGGTGGGTGCCCTAGTGGCACAGCGAGCGCTGGCTTTCGGGATGCGACTGGTCGCCTACGACCCTTACGTGGCCCCCGAGCGCGCCCGCCAGATGGGAGCCGAGCTGGTGGACCTGGACGAGCTCATGCGCCACTGCGATTTCGTGACCATTCACTTGCCTAAGACCCCCGAGACGGTGGGCCTGATCGGGTACAAGCTCCTGGCTCGAGCCAAGCCGGGGCTTCGCCTGGTCAATACCGCTCGGGGTGGGATCGTTGACGAGGCGGCCCTGGCCCAGGCCATTTCTGAGGGCGTGGTGGCGGGGGCAGCGCTGGATGTGTTCGCCAGCGAGCCACCCGGCCCCGCCTCGGCGGCACTGATCGGGCTCGACCAGGTCGTGGTCACCCCGCACCTGGGGGCGAGCACCCGCGAAGCGCAGGACAAGGCGGGGGTCACGATCGCCGAGCAGGTTGTCCTGGCTCTGGCCGGCGATCTGGTACCTTTCGCCGTCAACGTT
>JAKAWM010000268.1 GCA_021827285.1 Actinomycetes bacterium
GACCCTCGTGCCCAGGCACAGGAGAGAACCTGATGGCTGTCACCGTACCCGTCACGGCGCAGACGGCTGTTGCCCGAACGGGGCGCCACCCCCCGTCGCCGTGGGGACGCCTGCCGTTGAAGGCCAAGGTGGGAGCGGTCCTGCTGGGGATCTTCGTTATGGCTGCCATCGTTGGGCCGTATCTGGCCCCCTACAACCCCTCGTACCAGAGCCCTTCGGTGAGCCTTTCGATGCATGCCCCTGACGGGGCGCATTGGCTCGGCACGACCCAGTCAGGTCAGGACGTCTTCTCTCAGCTGTTTACGGGTATACGGCTCACGTTGGAGCTTGCGGTCGTCGTAGGCGTGGTGGCGGGGGTACTGTCCGTCCTCGTCGGGATATCAGCGGCCTTCCTCGGAGGAGCTTGGGACGAGTCGCTTTCCCTGGTCTCGAACGTCTTCTTGGTGGTACCTCAGCTGCCGCTCCTCATCGTGCTGCTTGGTTACCTCCCCCAAAAGGGGCAAGCTGCGACGATCCTCGTGCTCAGCGCGCTAAGTTGGCCTTGGGGTGCACGTCTGATCCGTGCTCAAACGCTTGCTGTCCGCGGCCGGGATTTTGTGGCTGCAGCGCGGGAGTCGGGACAAAGCACCTTGCGGATCATCGCCTTCGAGATCGTGCCGAATGAGATTGGCCTCATCGCTGCGAACTTCGTCAATACCGTCCTTTACGCGATAGGCGCGTCCGTGGCCCTCGCCTTCTTGGGGCTCGCCGACCTTTCGTCTTGGAGCCTTGGCACCATGCTCTATTGGGCGGAAAGCCAGCAGGCCCTGCAGCTCGGCGCTTGGTGGTGGTTCCTGCCCCCTGGGCTGGCGGTGGCACTGATAGGCGTCAGCCTTGTCCTGTTGAACTCGGGGATCGACGAACTTGGGAACCCTAGGCTCCGCAACGCCGTCGACACCAAGCGCTTTGTGGGGCGTAAGGTCCGTTTGACCGACCCTACGCCGGTCCTGCTACAGGGCCTCAACGGGCGCCAAGGGGCAGAGGCATGAGGCTCCCGCGACGCCTTTCGAGAGCGCGACTGTCCAAAGAGCGACGCGCAGGTTCGTCCCTGGGGCCCGGTGGGGAGTGGGCAGAGAGTAGCAATGACGCCTCGCCGATAGCGGGGCCAGGTGCTAACACTAACGAAGTTGGCCCGATGCACGCCTCGCCGGAGGCCGAACCGGTGCTCGAGATCGCGAACCTCTCGATCATCTACCGCGGCTTTGCCGGTGACGTAAAAGCCGTGAGCAACGTTAACCTGGCCCTCCGGGCCGCCGAGGTGGTGGGCCTGGCCGGCGAGAGCGGTTCGGGGAAGTCCACATTGGCATACGGTGCCTGCCGGTTGCTGCGCCCCCCAGCGCTGATCACGTCTGGGAGCGTGACCTACCGAGGGCGGCGAGCAAGAGAGCCCGTCGAGGTGCTCCGTGAGAGCCCAGAGGGCCTCCGGAGGCTGCGGTGGCGCGAGATAGCCATTGTCTTCCAGAGCGCAATGAACGCGCTGAACCCTGTGCTGAGTGTCCGAGACCAGCTTCTTGACGCCGTCACGGCCCATCTGCATCTCGCAAAAGCCGAGGCGTTGGAAAAGGTCGCATCCCTGTCGGATCTTGTCGGCATCGACCGTTCACGGCTCCGCAGTTACCCCCACGAACTGTCAGGGGGCCAACGCCAGCGCGTGATGATCGCCATGGCGCTCGCGGCAGACCCTGAAGTCGTCATCATGGACGAGCCGACCACCGCCCTGGACGTGGTGGTACAGCGCGACATCCTTGCCCAGGTCGTGGAGCTACAGGAGCGTCTCCGCTTCTCCATCATCTTCATCACCCACGACCTGTCGCTCTTGCTCGAGTTCGCTGACCGGATCGCGGTGATGTACGCAGGCCGCATTGTGGAGACCGGTAGCTCGAAGGAGATTTACCATAACGCGTCGCACCCCTATACGAACGGCCTGCTGAGCTCATTTCCAGCGCTCCACGGCCCCCGTAGGCGATTGACAGGCATCCGAGGCTGGCCGCCTGACCTGCGAAGCCTCCCGCCTGGGTGCCCGTTCCTTCCACGTTGCGACCTAGGGACCCCTTCTTGCGAGGGTGTAGACATGCACCTCGCGAGGGTATCGCCCTCGAGCTCTACGCACTTCAGTGCCTGTCCGTTTGTGCGGGCCGAGGGGCCTGGGTGGCGGAAGGGTGGGGCCGAGCTGAAGCCTCCCCCGACGCAGAACACAGGCGCCACTAGCCGTGGCGTGCAAGTGCCCCGTGGCCCAGGCGATCAGCCCTCCGCCGGGCCGCTCGAGGCCATAGGGATAGGCCCCGGAGGCACCGGCAGCGGTGGCGGCTCGCACGACGACACTGGTTTTCCGGCTCCCGACTACCCGGCTGCGGGGTCGTAGCGGTGAGCGTGACGGCAACTGGCGAAGGAATGCCCGGTGGGCAGTACCTATCATCCGCGGCCGAGCGTGGGCCTCTGGTGATGGAAGCGCTCTCGCTAAACAAGGACTTCCGGCTCCGGCACGGAGGCGGAGTGGTGCACGCGGTGAAAAACGTCTCGTTTGGCCTTTACGCGAGTGCCGTGGTCGCTCTGGTCGGGGAGAGCGGCTCTGGCAAATCGACTGTGGCCAAGTGCCTCGCTGGCCAAGGGCGGCTCAGCTCCGGCAGCGTTCGGCTGCGTAACGAGCCTGTAAAGCTTGCCACGCGCCGCGCCTTCAGGCGTTACAAGCGGGAAGTACAGTATGTATTCCAGGATCCCTTCGCTTCGCTCAACCCGGTTCACACTGTTCAGTACACTCTCGCGCAGCCCGTCAAGTTGCACCAAGGGCGTCGGTCCAGGGCAGAGGTACGTTCCGCAGTCATCGACCTGCTGGAACAGGTCCACCTGACCCCTGGGGAACAGTTCCTTGCCAAGTACCCCCACGAGCTATCGGGCGGCCAACGACAGCGAGTCTCCTTTGCCCGTGCCTTGGCAGCGCGCCCGACCGTGCTGCTCGCTGACGAGCCAGTCTCAATGCTAGATGTCTCTATACGCCTGGACATGCTCAACCTCCTGAGCGAGCTATGCCAGAGCCTTCATCTCGCGCTGCTCTACATCACTCACGACATCGCCTCGGCGCGCTACTTCGCCGACGAGGTGCTCGTGATGTACGCCGGCGAGGTCGTCGAGCGCGGCCCCGCCGAGGTGCTCACGCAACAACCTGCGCACCCCTACACCCAGCTCCTCATGGCCTGCTCGCCGGACCCTAACAACCTGGGCAGCACGCTACGGCGCGGGGCCGACCGTGCTCGCCACGACGCGGAGCCGCGCTCTAACGGTGACGTCAATGGCTGCCTCTTCAGCCCCCGCTGCCCCTTCGCTGACGAGCGTTGTCGCGAGGAGCACCCGTTGCCAACGACGCTCTCTCCGGCGCGCGTGGCATCGTGCTGGCGTCTAGGCCCGGCCCCGGCTAACCTGAGCGCGTCTCCTGGCACAGCACGACCAGACGCGAGTGTGGACCATCGACATACCCGCACTACATAAGAGAGGGTGGCGCGCATGACGACATGAAAGAGCACTTTCTAATCCCACACCCAGCGAAGCTAGGATAGCCCTTCATTTAGATACGACAGGCACCATCAAAGACTTCACATCAGAACCTTTTTTTGACTAGACGTTACCAACTACAAATGAAAAGGGGGTAAGCCCATGAAAACTCCTCATATCGTGACCAGCAAGAACGTTCTCGGTACCCTTGTTGCCGGCCTTCTTTGTGGCGGGCTCCTGAGCGCTGTAACCCAAGGGATTGGGCCTGTCGCTGCGGCGAACGCTGC
>JAKAWM010000269.1 GCA_021827285.1 Actinomycetes bacterium
CGCCTTGACGAACAGCGCGTAGGCGCTGTCGCCGAGCTGGAAGTCTGATACCGCCGCTGTCATCGCCTTCATCGCTGCCGGACCGGGGTCTCCTTTCAACATGTTGGAGGCAGCGGACGACATCTCCTGGGCCCCCGCCGCTCGAGCCGCCAGGCACGCCTCCAAGAACCCGGCGGCCTCGACCACCTGGGACGAGGCGTTGAACGAGCGCACGGTAGCAGCGGTGGCGGCGGCGGCAGATGCCACCTTGGAGAGCTCGGCGGCCGCTGCTCGGGCTGCCGACGCAGAGGTGGCGGAGCTGGCCTGGGCGATCTCTTGGCCCTGGGCCGACGATTGGGAAATCTCCGGGAGGACCCTGTCCACCCAGGCCTGGCTATCTAGGAGCGCGCCTGGCTGGGGGGACCGGGCATGGATCGACGCGTCCACCAGCAGGACAAGGACCGTCAAGACAAGGGTGACCACGACCCAGCGCTGCGAGCCCCCTCGGCGTCTGGATGACCGGGGTACCATCGCCATACGCCCTCAACGATACAAATAGGAGCGCGCCGGCTGGCTTAGCCGGTGCAACGGGGTCAACCGGCCCTGCTGGCGGGCCTCGCGCTCGCTAGAGACCAGAGGTGACCAAGCTGGCCACCGCCTCAATGGACCTGAGGTCGGCAAGGACGGCGTCCGCACCGAGCCCCCCCAGTTCGTCGGCATCAAACCCACCTGTCGCCACCAGCAGGCAGTGCGCGCCAGCGGCCTGCGCGCAGTCGAAGTCGCGGGGAGTGTCACCGACGACCCAAACATCGGTCCCCGACAGGTTCGTACCCCTCAGCGCCCGTAGCCGCCGAAGCGCTATGGGTACCAGCTTCCTGCGGTCCTCGCTGTCGCTGCCGTAGGCGCCTACTTCGAGATCCAGCCACCGATGAAGCCCGAAGGCGGCCAGTTTCACGACCGCGTTGGGCTCGATGTTGCCAGTCAGCACGGAAAGGTGGAGCCTCCGGTCAGAGGAGAGGGCTGCCAGTAGCTCCGGAGCCCCTGGGCAGGGCCGGCCCCCGGTGACGAGCTCGTCGGCCGCGTCGGCCAGTTCGCGCTCCAGCTGCTTCAGGACCAAGGGCACCAGATCGTCACGGGTGAGGCCGGCCAGGGCAAGGTACTCGCGGACGATCTGGGGATCGGTCTTTCCGCTCATGCGGACGCGTCCTGGTGGCACGTAACCCAGCACCATGTCGATCGCCCGATCAAATACGGCCCGCCCGACCTCGCCCGCTCGGACCAGGGTCCCGTCGATGTCGAACAGCAATAGTCGCTGAGCAGGCATGTACCGACCCTAACCGCTCGTGCAAGACTGCCACCATGGAGATTACCCCAGTCCGCATAAAAGGCACCCCCGAGTGGCGGGCCCTGGCCGAGCATTTCGCCACCATCCGGGACGTGCACCTGCGGGACCTCTTCGCCGGAGATCCCGGGCGCGCTGAAGCCATGACCGTCGAGGCCGCCGACCTCGTCCTGGACTATTCCAAGAACCGGTTGACGACCGAAACGGTCCGCCTGCTGACTGCCGTGGCACAACGAAGCGGCCTGCGCGACCGGATCGAAGCCATGTTCACGGGAGAGCACGTAAATGTCACTGAAGACCGCGCTGTCCTTCACATTGCTTTGAGGGCAGAGGCTGGCACTCACATTGCTGACCGCGGCCACGATGTCGTACCGGACGTCCAGCGCGTGCTCACCAAGATGGCCGATTTTGCCCGGCGGGTTCGGTCAGGCGAGTGGCGTGGATTTTCCGGCAAGCGCATCCGCAGCGTGGTCAACATCGGCATAGGCGGGTCTGATCTCGGCCCCGCGATGGCCTATGACGCACTTCTCCCGTTTTCCGACCGCGCTCTGTCGGTCCGTTTTGTGTCCAACGTGGACGGTGCTGACATCTGGGAAGCCACTTCGGGCCTGGATCCGGCCGAGACGCTGTTCATCGTCAGTTCAAAGACTTTCACCACCCTGGAGACCATAGGCAACGCCAAGTCAGCTCGAGAGTGGTTGGTTGCTGGGCTCGGCCACCCCAAGGCGGTGGAAAGGCACTTCGTCGCCGTGTCCACCAATGCTTCCGAGGTGCAAGGCTTTGGTATCGACCCGGCCAACATGTTCGAGTTCTGGGACTGGGTGGGTGGTCGCTATTCTTACGATTCAGCTATCGGCTTGTCCCTCATGATCTCCATCGGCCCAGAGCCGTTCTTCGACATGCTGGCCGGTTTTCGGGCTGTGGACGAGCACTTCCGCTCGGCACCCTTCGAGCACAACCTTCCCGTGCTGCTGGGGCTGATCGGCTTGTGGTACAACGACTTTTTCGGAGCCGAAACGCAAGCCGTCCTGCCCTACAGCCATTATCTGGCCAAGTTCCCCGCCTATTTGCAGCAACTGGATATGGAGAGCAACGGCAAGTGCGTCACCTTGGATGGTTCGCCAGTCGAGCTGTCAACGGGGCCGGTGGTCTGGGGGACGCCCGGCACCAACGGCCAGCACGCCTATTACCAGTTGCTCCACCAGGGCACGCGCTTGGTCCCCGCCGATTTCATAGGGTTCATGCACCCCGCTCATCGCGTTGGAGACCACCACGACCTGCTGATGGCCAACTTTTTCGCCCAGACCGAAGCATTGGCGTTCGGCAAGACGGCCGAGCAGGTCCGAGCCGAAGGGGTGGCCGAGCGCCTGGTCCCTCACCGGACCTTCCCCGGCAATCGCCCCACCAACACCATCCTCGCTCCCGAGCTGAGCCCTCGCACCTTGGGCGAGCTGGTGGCAACCTACGAGCACAAGGTCTTGACCCAAGGTGTGATCTGGGGTATCAACAGCTTCGACCAATGGGGCGTCGAGCTGGGCAAGTCGCTGGCTCTGCGCATCGCGCCGGAGCTCAGTGCTGACGGTGAGCCGGCTCTCGGTCACGACAGTTCCACTAACGCGCTCATCCGGCGGTACCGGGCGGCGAGACGACCATGACCGGCGCCGGCACCTACCGGGTGCCCGAGGCGGCCGAACTGCTCGGCGTCAGCAGCGACACAGTGCGGCGGTGGCTCGGTACCGGCAAGCTGGCGGGCGGGCATGACGCGGCTGGCCGTATGGTGATCGACGGCCGGGCCCTCGCCGACCTGGCTGCGCAGTTGGGTAAGGGCCACTTCGTCGAGGTGGGCGCGACTAGCGGCCATTCGGCCCGCAACCGTTTCCCTGGGATCGTGACGAAGGTGACCAAAGACCGCGTCATGGCTCAAGTGGAGCTTCAAGCCGGCCCCTTCCGGATGGTGTCCTTGATGAGCCGGGAAGCCGCCGACGAACTTGGCCTCGCGGTTGGTGTCGCCGCCGTGGCCTCGGTGAAAGCCACCAACGTGACGATCGAGCTCCCAGCCGGCGATAGCCCGCCCTCCAAGGCCCTCTGAGACCGCCCAGACCCACCCTGGGACCCGTTGAGGCCCTCTTTCGGGCCCTCGAGACCAAACTGGTGGTCCTAAGTGCACCAGGCAAGCACTTTGGACCACCAGTTTTGAGTTGGCGGCCCATATTCGGCCCACGCCTACCCCCCGTGGCCGAGTTCTGCCCACAACACTGAGCGAGTTAGGCCCGGGCCGCTTGGCTTAGGCCCGTTGGCTTAGGCCCGGGCAGCGCGGGCCGGTTGGGTTAGGCCCGGGCAGCGCGGGCCGGTTGGGTTAGGCCCGGGCGGGCGGGGGGGCTAGTCCGACTGTGGCCAGACCAGGATGGCGTCGGGCGGTAGGAGCACCCAGCACTCCTTCCCCGGCTCGGGCACTGGGCCGCCGACCCGGGCTTCAACCTCTA